>WGAX01000027.1 GCA_015494595.1 Nitratiruptor sp. | reverse complement strand
TTTAATCTCTTGGCTCTCAAAAACGGAGCAGACAACTCCATCAAGTCCTGCCTCAAAACTTAGCTTTGCAAACTCTTTGGCTTTGTGCTCAATAGTATCATTATAAATTGCATAGAAACTCTCTTCATCAAAAGAGGTTAACACGGTAACAGCTAGCACCAAGGGGCGCTTTGGGTATGCTTTGAGGCGCTGCATTACCGCTTGCATCGCCTCTTTGCCAGCGCTTGCGTGGATATTGAGCATATCTACTCCAATTTTAGCAAGCTCCTCAGCCGCATCTGCCATAGTGTTGGGGATGTCGTAGAGTTTGAGATCTGCAAATATTTTAAAGGAAGGATTTATTTGATGGAGCGTATTGATAAACTCTTTGCCATCTCTTATATAGCTTCTTAGTCCCACTTTTAGCCAAATTGGATACTCTTGTAACTCCTTGGCAAGCTTAAGATTTGCCTCTTTGCTAGGAAGATCAAGTGCTACGCACAACTGCATAAGAAGCCTTTTTTGCTAAAATTATACTAAAAAAGGTCTTAGGAATTTGGAGTTTCAAGAGCTAAATAGCTTACTCAATGATAAAAAGAAGCTTCTAACGCAAATCTACTTTGAGCTGCAGCAGTTTTTTGAGAAGCGGTATGGAGAAAATACAGTTGTAATAATGGAGGTTGGCTCCTTCTTTGAGGTGTATGAGGTCAATAATGAGGCGTTAAAAATTGGCAAAGCCAAAGAGATAGCAGAGTTTTTAAACATTCAGCTTACCCGCAAAAATAAGTCTATTCTAGAGAACTCCCTAGCCAATCCTTTGATGGCAGGATTTCCCACATTTGCGCTTGATCGCTACCTTGAAAAGCTAGCCCAGAGCAAAAAGTATACAATTGTATTGGTACGCCAAAAGGGAGAGCCTCCCAATGTGCAGCGCTACATTGCCAATATTATATCTCCTGGCACAAATTTTGAGTATCAAAGCCATGCTAGTGAGAACTTTATAGCCTCTTTGATTATAGGAGAGAGCAAAGGAGTCTATTACGCTGGCTATAGTGCAGTCGATGTAACTACTGGCAAAAGCTTTGTGAACGAGATCCACTCTACCAAAGAGGATCGAAATTTTGCATTGGATGAGCTCTTTTTGCTGCTGCAAAGCTATGAGACTGCAGAGCTGCTTGTAACCTTTGAGGGAAATGTGGACAAAGAGTATGTGCAAAACTATCTAGAGTTTTCCAACTATAGTGTAACCTATAACAAAGAGCGCCTCAAAATCGCTTATCAAAATGAGCTTTTTGCCTCTGTTTTTGGTATCAACTCCATTTTATCGCCCATTGAGTATCTTGATCTGGAGCGTTACCCTTATGCCAGTGAGGCGCTGGCGCTGCTGATTGACTTTATTATTGAGCATGATCCTGCGTTAGTGCAAAAGCTTGCTCGCCCGCAGTTTCTTGGCAATAAACATTTTGTCTATCTTGGTAATAACGCTTTGGAGCAGCTCAATATTATCTCACGCGATCCCAATGAGATGACACTTTTAAGGCTACTTGATAAGAGCTCTACGCCAATCGGCAAGAGGCTTTTAAAGGAGCGTCTGCTCAATCCCATTATGGACAAAGAGGAGCTTCAGAAGCGTTATGAGTTGATAGAGAGTTTTTTGACAAGTTTCAAAAAATATGAGAAGCTGCTCAAGCAGATTTATGACCTTGAGAGGATTTTACGCCGCATTAAATTAAAAAAGCTGCACCCATTTGAGATCAACTATTTGCATACATCGCTCTTTGCCATTGAGAAACTCTATCAGGAAGCACCCCAAAATATTGCTGCATTTACCTATGAGGAGGTGTATGCTTTTAGACTCTATATTGAAGAGCATTTTAGGCTTGAGGAGTGTGCTAAGTATGCAAAAGAGAAGATTGAGGGTAATATCTTTGGTGAAGGGGTCGATCTTGCCATAGACAAAGTTGAAGAGGCTATGCATACCCTTTATGGAGAGCTTCAAGCAGTAGCATCACATATTAACTCCTTTTTTGATGGAGAGGAGTTTGCTACCATTGGATGGCTTGAGAGTGAAGGGTTTTATATTGCATTAACCCGCAATCGCTACAAAGCAATTGCAGAGAAACTTTCGCAAAGTTTTGTAAGTGTAGGGGGAAAGCACCTTTTTTTCAAAGATTTTGATGTGAAGATGCTAAAAAATAGCGTCAAAATCTCTGGGGCATTTATTCAAGAGCTCTCTTCCAACTTTTTGGCACTTCAAAGCAGACTGAAGGCGTTGGTGCAGAGCCGTTATGATGAGATATTGGGGGAGTTGGAGCTCAATTTTAGCGCTTTGATGGAAAAGCTCATAAGCTATGTGGCAGAGATCGATTTTGCAGTAAGCGGTGCTAAGGTTGCTGCTACCTACAACTATACAAAACCCCAAATTGTAGAGGGCTCAAAACTAGAATTTATCGCTTTGCGCCACCCTTTGATAGAGTCAAGAGAAGAGAACGGCATCTATATTCCAAATGATCTGCTTTTAGGCGATCCAAAAAGCGAGCACGATCATATTACCACCCAGGCAAATAGTGGCAAAGAGGTAAGAGGCATACTGCTATATGGGATCAACTCAAGCGGTAAAAGCTCTTTGATGAAAAGTGTAGGTATGGCGGTAATTATGGCGCAGGCTGGCTTTTTTGTGCCGGCTACTTTGATGCGTTACTCCTTGGTGGATAAGGTTTTTACAAGAATTGTCTCTAAAGACAATCTCTACAAAGGTCTCTCTACCTTTGCTATTGAGATGCTAGAGCTTAAAAATATCTTCAATAGAGCTACAAAGCGATCCTTAGTACTAGGGGATGAGATAAGTCAAGGTACAGAGACCTATTCAGCCCTTTCAATTGTAAGTGCCTCTATTAAAAGATTGAGTGAGATTGGATCCTTCTTTATTTTTGCTACCCATCTGCATCAGCTGGTGAATATCACTGAGATGAAGGAGATTGATAGCCTCATTTTCTTGCATCTTGGGGTCTATTATGATGAAAAGGAGGATAAGCTTATATACAATCGCAAGCTAGAGATTGGCAGTGGTGGGACGATGTATGGTTTGGAGTTTGCTAAGGCGTTGCATATGGATGAGAAGTTTTTAGAGTATGCCTATAGGATTCGTAAATCTTTGGTCAAAGACTATAATGAAGCAGAGCTTTTGCGTCAAAAGAGAAAGAGTCGCTATAATAAACAGCTCTATCTTACCAAATGTGCAATCTGCAATGAGATTGTAGAAGAGGTGCACCATATCGCCCCTAAAGCCAAAGCAAAGGGGGGATTTATTGAGCACTTTAAAGCAAATCACAAATTTAACCTCATTCCCCTTTGTGCAAAGCATCACAAAATGGTGCACGAAGGGAGGCTTATTATTAATGGCTTTGTTATGAGTGAGGAGGGTCTTAAACTACACTATAGTGAAAAGGAGTAAGATGTTGGCAAAAGCTGTAGAGCTGTTTGAAAAAGATCGTTACCAAGAGGCGTATGAGATTTTTAAAGAGCTGGCAAGAGAGGGAGATGCTGAGGCGATGTATTATATAGGAGTGCTTTACTATGAGGGGTGGGGTGTAGAAAAGAGTGTTGATAAAGCTGTAGAGTGGTGGAAGAGGGCAAATAGAAGAGGTAGTTTGGATGCTAAATATATGCTCCAAACCATCTGTGCAACTTCAAGTGTGTTTGCCAGGGAGTAGCGATGTATATGTTTGTAGTATCTGCTATTTTAATTGGTTTAAGCGTTTTGGCTTACTATCTTTTTATTAGGTATAAAGGGGCTAAATTGCATAAGCTCGAGCAGGGGATCTGTCCAGAGTGTGAAGAGCACTCCATTGTGCTAAAAAATGCAAAAAAGGGTGGATGCAGTGGTACTTCTAATGTAGTTTATCGCTGTGAAAATTGCGGCTATGAGGAGGATTTTAATGTTGGAGGCAGCTGCAGTGGAGGCAGCTGCTCTTTGTAGTTATTTTTGTACGATGCGTATAATCTTTTCTACTACACTTGGATCTTCAAGAGTTGAAGTATCTTG
>WGAX01000026.1 GCA_015494595.1 Nitratiruptor sp. | reverse complement strand
TATGAGCAACTCCTTTGGCTTTGGCGGTACAAATGGTGTGGTAGTATTTAAAAAGGTCTAATTTGGCTACATATTTAGATTTTGAGAAACGCTTACAAGATATAGAGAGCGAGCTAGAAGCTGCCAAAGCTAGAGCCGATAGTGCTGCTATTGAGATTTTGGAGAAGGAGCTGCAAAAAGAGGTGGCAAAAACCTATAAAAACCTCTCTGATTATCAAAAGCTCCAACTTGCTCGCCATCCCGATCGCCCCTATGCTCTAGATTATGTGCGTCTGATTATGCATGATTATTATGAGATTCACGGTGATAGATGCTTTAGGGATGATCCAGCAATTGTGTGCTATATCGGGTATGTGGATAACCAAAAGACAATGCTTATTGGTGAGCAAAAGGGGCGAGGTACTAAAAACAAGCTTAAAAGAAACTTTGGTATGCCTCATCCCGAAGGCTACCGCAAAGCCCTTCGCTTGGCAAAAATGGCAGAGAAATTTAATATCCCAATTTTGATGCTAATAGACACTCCCGGTGCATATCCTGGCATTGGAGCAGAGGAGCGGGGACAGAGCGAGGCAATTGCCAGAAATCTCTTTGAATTTAGTAAACTAAAAGTGCCTACCATCTCTATTGTGATTGGCGAAGGGGGAAGCGGAGGTGCTTTGGCTATTGGGGTAGCCGATAAATTGGCAATGATGCGCTACTCAGTCTTTAGCGTCATTTCGCCAGAGGGGTGTGCTGCAATTTTGTGGAATGATCCAGCCAAAGTAGAGCAGGCTACTAAAGCTTTAAAAATTACCGCTGAAGATCTCAAAGAGTTGGGACTCGTGGATGATATTATAGAAGAGCCTCTAATTGGTGCGCATAGAGATAAAGAGGGAGCTGCTAAAAAGCTTAAAGAGTATTACTTAAACACTTTGCAAGAGTTAATGGCAATGGATAGTGATGAGCGCTTGCAAAAGCGCTATGAGAAGCTTATGAGTATGGGAAGATTTAACGAAGTAAAAGAGTAGCATTGATCAAAAAGCTTATATCCCTTCTTCTCTTTGTAACTTTTAGCTTTGCTACACTCTGTTGTGATGGTACCATCTCAAACTCAAGTGGAAGAGGTACATGCAGCCATCACGGGGGAGTGTGTGAAAGCTCATCTTCTTGTAATAAACCGGACTCTCCCTATTTTGTTACTGCTTCAGATGGAGAGTATGAGAATAAAATTACATTAAGTTGGACAAAGGTTATAGGGGCTAGCTACTATAAAATATTTATAAAATCCTCTTCTTCTAGTCACTATAGGCTGATTACTTCTCACTATGAAGAGGCTAGCTACACCTACTATACTACTGATTTAGCAGTAAAAAAGTTTAAAGTAGTAGCCTGCAATAGTTGTGGCTGCAGTAGGGGGGCCACTGATACAGGTTATATTTTACCTCAGGTCTCTCACAAAAATACTCCTTTTTGCTCAGAGTTTACAGTAATAGATGGTGATACACTGGAATATATGGGCATTAGGTATAGACTCTATGGGATTGATGCCCCAGAGAGTTATGATGGCAAAAAGATGGAGTATGATGCAAAAAGATGTGGAGTATCGGAAGATGACATTAGGGATGCTGGCTACCTTGCAAAAATTTTTGTAACTCATCTTTTGCAAAATAGTAACCAAAAATGCACGATAGATTCACGATATAAAGATGCTTACGGCCGAGATGTAGCCATTATCTATTTTGCTCAAGGCACCTCTTTAAATGAGACTCTTATAGCCAATGGCTATGCAATAGCATGGGATAAGTATATTAAAGAGGATGGGCTAAAAACCTCCTGGAATAGGAAAGAGCAAGAGGCTGCTATAGAGAAAAAAGGATTGTGGGGAAGTTATTGCAAACTGATGAACTGCCTAACTAAACAGCACTACTCCTGTAATATAACAAGCTTATCTTTTCATCCGATTACAGGGATAGAGCAAAAAGTAGTAAACCACAGCTACACAATCACCGGTTACTTTGCTCCCTACCATTTTGGAAGTGATCCCAAATCTAACTGGACATTTACATCTGCTATCACCCATACTACCTACCAGCTTTTAGGAGATACAAGCCCAGAGAATATCAAAAAAATGGGAGTTTTTGGCTGGAAAAGGGTAGATGTGAGTCCTAATCCACCTACTTTTTATATGATTCGCTTTGAAGATGATCCGTTTGGATGGCTCATTTTCAATATTGATAGTAAAGGTAGCTGCAAAAGTGTCTATAAACTTGCAGGTCAAGATCCTAAAACTAAAGCTTTTAGTTATGATCTTGATGAAGATGGAAAGCCAGATAGACTTCAGCTTGATTGTAAGGTAGATGGAAATGTAGTGAAATTTTTTTATAAGGGGGACTAAAGTTTAGTCTCCCTTGTGATGTTATGCTCTTCTAAAAAGTGCTTGAGTTTGACAATCTCATCTTTATTACTGATTTGATTATCGTGAGCAATAATAGTAATCTCTTTGCCTTGGCTATCTTTTATTTTGAGATGATTTTTCTTAGTATGCTCAACTTCAAAACCTAAATGCTCAAGTAGATGCTCCACCCCTTTTATATCTAGATTGGCGGGGATTGGGTGGGAGAAAATTTTCTCTAGCTTTTTTTGTAGTTTATGCAATCCCATTGTTACAGTCCGTGCTCTTTTTTGTATTGCATCACAATCGCATAAGCCTCATCTTTAAGGCGCAGTTTCTCAAGTTTAAGCTTCTCTAGCTCCAAATCATCCATATGCTCGCGTCCCTCTTCTACTTCGTGCACAATTTTTTTTAATTCATCGTGCTTTTGGATAATCTTATCAAAGTGGGGATTCTCATTTCTGATTTTTTGGATCAACTCCTGTGGAAACTCTTCTAACATTTCAACTCCTTTATTAAGTTCTGTATTCTGCATTTATTTTAACATACTCATACCCTAGATCGCATCCATAGGCTGTGAAACTCTCATCACCTATACCTAAGTCGCAAATTATCTTAAATGAGCTTTTTTGCATCACTTTATGGGCTTTTTCCTCCGTTGCTTTATCAAACAAGATCTCTTCTTTATCATAGACGAGTACATCTCCAAACCATATACGCAAACGCTCTTCGCTACACTCTACTCCACTTGCACCAATGGTAGAGGCAACTCTTCCCCAGTTTGGGTCTTCGCCAAAAAGTGCAGTTTTTACTAGCAAAGAGTTGCTAAGAGCTTTGGCTGCTCTTTTTGCCTCCTCTTTACTTTTTGCTCCCTTTACTTCAAAAGCTACCAGCTTCTTTGCCCCCTCCCCATCTTTGACAATAAGCAGAGCTAAGTGGTGCATAACTTTTTGCAAAGCAAAAGAGAAAGCCTCTTTATTATAGACTCCGCTTTTACGGCGGTTTGCTAACAAAAAGACTGAATCGTTTGTGGAGGTGTCTCCATCTACGCTAATAGCGTTAAAGCTGGTTTCTAGATGTTTATGCAAGAGTGTTTGCATATCCTCTTTTGGCACTGCTGCATCTGTAACAATGAAGCAGAGCATTGTTG
>WGAX01000025.1 GCA_015494595.1 Nitratiruptor sp. | reverse complement strand
TTCTCATCAAGGTAATCTTGCACGCTGGCTTGAATAAACTGGGCAGCTTTTTTATAGTCTGGCGAAGAGCTTAGTCCCACCACACTCTCTGCCAGCTCATAGCCTTGAAATTTAAAAAACTCAATTCCCTTTTTACCAATGGCCTTGAGCCTAACTTTTGCGCCCTTTTTCTCATACTCCTCAATAAGGCTTCGTATCCTTTTGATTGTCTGATAGTTAAAACCACCACACAGACCCTTATCGGCAGTGATAAAAATAAGATCCACCACCCCTATGGCTTCTGGCTCAATAAAGTAACGGCTCTTAATTCCCCCTACTTTATAGGTCTTGATAGAAGAGGCGATCTCAGCCAATGTATCGTTGATTGCGTTTTCAAAAAATTTACTACGCTTTGCCACCTCTTCAGCTCTACGAAGCTTAGCCGTAGAGACTAGCTTCATAGCGCGGGTAGTCTTTTGGGTGTTCTTGACACTGCCAATTTTTCTTTTTATATCTTTTAAATTTGCCATTGCTTATCCTTACTCGGCACTAAAGCTAGCCTTAAACTCTTCAATCGCCTTATTCAAAAGCTCTTTGAGCTCATCATCAAGAGCCTTTTTCTCACGAATCATCGCAAAAATTTGTGGATATTTAGCTTCAATAAAACTATAGAGCTCATACTCAAACTTGCTAATAGCTTTTACAGGAATATCATCCAAAAATCCGTTTGCCCCAGCATAGATAATAGTTACCTGCTTCTCAACTGGAAGTGGAGAGTATGGAGGCTGCTTGAGAATTTCTACCATTCTTTGTCCACGCTCAAGCTGCTTTCGACTCGCCTCATCCAAATCGCTTGCAAACTGAGCAAAGGCTTCAAGCTCACGATATTGTGCTAAGTCAAGGCGAAGTGTTCCAGCAACCTGTTTCATCGCTTTAATCTGCGCAGCTCCTCCAACTCTTGAAACTGAGATACCCACATTAATTGCCGGTCTAATTCCTGCATTGAAGAGATCAGATTCAAGGAAAATCTGTCCATCTGTAATTGAGATCACATTTGTAGGAATATAGGCTGAAACATCCCCAGCTTGTGTCTCAATAATTGGCAGTGCAGTCAAGCTTCCAGCCCCAAGCTTATCATTAAGCTTTGCAGCTCTCTCAAGTAGTCGTGAATGGATGTAGAAAACATCTCCAGGATATGCTTCACGACCAGGAGGTCTTCTTAAAATCAAGGACATCTCACGATAGGCCACTGCGTGCTTGCTAAGATCATCATACACAATAAGGGCATGTTTTGCATTGTCTCTAAAATACTCGCCAATTGTTACACCGGTATAAGGGGCTAAGAATTGGAGTGCTGCTGGCTCACTCGCTCCAGCATTAACAACAATAGTATAATCCATTGCACCATGCTCTTCAAGCTTTTTAACCACTTGGGCTACGGTTGACTGTTTCTGTCCAATGGCTACATAGATACAGATTACATCTTGCCCTTTTTGGTTGATAATCGTATCGATTGCTACAGTAGTTTTACCTGTCTGTCTATCACCAATAATAAGCTCCCTTTGGCCTCTACCAATTGGCACAAGTGCATCGATTGCTTTAATACCTGTTTGTAACGGCTCATGCACAGATTTTCTTGCCATAATACCAGGAGCTTTCTCCTCTACATAGCGATACTCTTTTGCCTCAATAGCCCCTTTGCCATCAATCGGCTCACCAATAGCATTAATAACTCTTCCCACTAACTCTTCGCCTACTGGCACCTTTAGAAGTTGACCTAGCCTCTTAACGCTTGAGCCCTCTCTAATTCCTTCACCCTTTCCAAGAACAACCACACCAACATCGCTCTCTTCAAGGTTGAGCGCCATTCCCTTATCACCATTTTCAAACTCAAGCATCTCCCCTGCCATAGCATTATTGAGGCCATATACTTTGGCAACCCCATCAGCAAAAGAGATAACTTTACCGGTCTCTTCCACATCAATTTTCAGCTCAAAATCCTCGATTCTCTCTTTTATAATCGCACTAATCTCATCTGCCTGCAGTTTTTGTGCCACTGTAACTCCTTTCTATATTGCTTGAAGAATATTTTCAATAATTTGCTTTTTAATTTTGCTTTTTGAAAACTCTATCTCGATACCTACTGTATCAACCTCTACCTTAATGCCATCAAACTTTTGTGAAGCTGGCTCAAGTTTTACTTCAGCCCCAATTCTTCTGCTCAATGCCTCTTCAATCTTAGCTATTTCGCTACTACTAAGCTCAAACTCACTCAATACACGCCCCTTAAAGCGTTTTTGCATTAAAGCAATCTGATTTTCTAGCTCTTTGGCTAGATAGGGAATAAGGGAGAGTCTTCTTTTTTGGGCTAAAAGCTTGAGCAAATTGACAAACTTTTTATTAGGATTTTTTAGCCCTCCTACAAGAAGCTCAAGTTTTTCTTGAGCTTTGATCTCTGGAGAGATTACAATCTCTTTAATCTTCCACTCTTTAAAAAGTTTGGCTATACCCTCTAGATACTTCTCAATCTCTTGGAGCTCATCCAATGAAGCACTCTGCATAAGCGCTTTGACATATCTTTTGGCAATCAACTCTTCCATTAGGCAACCTTTTTCACAATCAGATTGACAAATTTCTGTTTATCCAACTCAAGAGATTTATCCTCAAAGAGCTCTTCTAATACCTCTTTGGTAATCTCTCGCACCCTTTTTCTCTTTTCAAGCTCAATATTCTCTTCAAAACTTTTCTCAAGAAGAGCTATTTCGTTTTGAGCATGCTCTTTAATCTCTTTTGTCATAATCTCAATCTCTCTCTTTGTCACCTCTAAAATCTCTTTTGCCAACTCTTTAGCTTTCTCTAACTCCTCTTGCGCTTTTTGCTTATCCTCTTTTGCCTTTTTAAGCTTTACCTGTACCTCTTCAAGTTTTGCTGCAATAGAAGCACTTCTGTTTTTGAAAAAATTCTTAATCGGCTCTGCTGCTAAATAGTAAAGAATTGCTGCAAAAATCAAAAAGTTAATAGTTCGTGGTACAAAATCAGTCGATCCTGTCTCCTTGGCAAAAAGAGCACTACCGAGAAGAAGCAATAGGGATAATACTCTAATACTCACACCCTCTCCTTTTATAGTTTATTAAACTTAGCTTTCAATGCCTCTTTAAAAAGTGGCATTTGTGAAATAAGCGTGCTCTTAACGCTCTCTTCCTCTTTTTTGAGCTCCTCTAAAAACTTCTCATAGCGCTTTTCCAATTCACCTCTTTTTGCAGCAATAAGCTCTTGCACCTCTGCTTTGGCTTTTTCCACAGCCTCTTTTTTCATTGCAGAAGCCTCACTCTTTGCTTGTGCAATAATTGCTTGTGCCTCCTCACAAAGCTTTTGCGAGCCCTCCTCATTTGCATTCGCATTCTCTAAATCTCTGCGAATACTCTCTTCTCGCTCCTGCATAAAGGCAAGCAAAGGCTTATAAAGCCAATTATTAAGAAGAAATATTAGTCCCACAAAGACCACTGCAGTTAGAAGCAATAAGCCTATACTAATATCTAACATACCTCTCCCTTTCTCAAATTTGAATGGATTTTATCACAATAATCTATATAGAAAGTTTAAACCAAAGTCTCAATTATGAAAAAATTTGCAAAAACTTATCAATATCCTCTGCTGATCTAAAATGAATCGTAAGGCTCTGCTTCGTAACTTTGGCCTTAAAGCCCCTTTCTTGAAGCTTTTTAAGCACTAAAGATAGATCAAACTCCTCTGGTTTGGCATTATCACTTTTTGTAACACCTCTTTGCTGTACCAGCCTCTCTGTCTCACGCACGCTTAAATTTTTCTCCACAATAGTGTCTACGATCTCTTTTTGGCTCTGCTCATCTAAGCCTACCAATACTTTAGCGTGTCCTGCACTAATTTTCTGTTTCTCTAACGCCTCTTTACTATACTCACTCAACTGCAATAATCGCAGTGTATTTGTAATATGCGCTCTACTCTTTTTAACAATGTGCGCCAACTCTTCATGCGTAATCCCATGCTCTTCAAGCAGCTCCTTGTAAGAGTAAGCAAGCTCAAGGGGCTTGAGATTTTCTCTTTGAATATTCTCTATCAGGGCATACTCTCTAAAACGCTTCTTATCGATATGTGCTATGATGGCTTTGATTTTTGTAAATCCAGCCAATTGAGAGGCTCTTAATCTTCTCTCTCCTGCAATAAGCATATACCCATCAATGTCTTCTATCACTACAATAGGCTGCAATAATCCATGCTCTTTAATAGAGTCTGCCAGCTCTTGCAAACTCTTTGGATCAAACTCTTTTCGAGGCTGATAAGGGTTTTTGCGAATAGTTGCAATGGGAATCTCTACAATATCTCTTTGAGGTATCTCTTTTTCATAAACCTCAGTCACCTCACCTAAAATATCGCCCAGTCCCCTACCCAGTCGCTTCTTATTCATGCGCATTTTCCATAATAATTTTTGCTAATGTTTTATAGGCAAGAGAGCCTGTACAGTTTTTATCATACTCAATGACAGGTTTTCCAAAACTAGGACTCTCTGCAAGTTTCACATTTCTTGGAATAACAATATAAGAGGAGGTCTGTTTATCACGAAAGAGTTTATCATTGAAGTGGTGTGTTAAATCTGCTAGTACCTGTTTTGAGAGGTTATTTTGTTTACTATACATCGTAGGTAAAAAGCCCTTAATTTTCAACGTTGGATTGATTGTTTTTCTAATAAGTCTAATGGTATTAAGAAGCTGAGCTAATCCTTCCAATGCAAAAAACTCACACTGAATGGGAATAATGACAGAATTTGCTGCACTTAAAGCATTAATTGTCATGGGACCCAAAGCTGGAGGGGAGTCAATAATAATATAGTCATACTCATATTTAATCTCCTCTATCGCCTCTTTAAGCATAAGCTCTCTCTTTTTGTCACTAATATAAAACTCTTTTTCAATTCCTACTAGACCAATATTGGAAGGAGCAAGATAGAGATTTTTTACAGCTGTTTTAAGTGTCACTTGAGAGAGCTTTTTTGCACCAATCATTACATGGTAGATATTAAATTCATAATCATTTCTGCTAAATCCTAAACTTGTAGTGGCATTAGCCTGAGGATCTGCATCAATGAGCAGAACGCTCTTACCCTCTTTTGCTAAGGAGGCAGCCAAATTTACTGCGGTAGTGGTTTTTCCCACTCCCCCCTTTTGATTGGCTATGGCTATAATCTCTCTCATCTTATGCTATATATCCTTTCGCCCTCTATCTCTAATGCCCCATCTTCTAGCAGTTTCGCCTGACTTAAATCTATCAGCCCTCTTTTTATATGCACTTTAAAAGAGTTGTTTTTATAAAATTCTATCTTATATTTGCTAAAAATATTCTTCCATAAAGGTTTTGATTTTAATTTTGCAAAATAGCTCTGTAACAAGAGCATATCATCTATCTCAATATCAAGTTTTGCAAAGGAAGAGGGAGCTTTTTTTGTATTGAGTCCTATACCACAAACTACACAATCTGCCACTATATTGGTTACACATCCTCCACACTTTTGAGCTTCAATATAAAAATCGTTTGGCCACTTTACCCACACTTTTGAGCCAAAAGAGGCTAAAATTTCTTTAAGGATATAAGAAAAGTAGATAGAGGCTGAAGCTAAAGGCAAATCGTGAGGCAACTGAGCTAAAGGCAGCGCAAAAGAGAAAAAAAGATTTCCCTCCTCTCCTATCCAGCTATT
>WGAX01000024.1 GCA_015494595.1 Nitratiruptor sp. | reverse complement strand
TTAGAGGATGAGGAGTTAAAAAAGGATATTGAAGGGCTGTTACAAAAAAGCGGCTTTAGTGCAAGTGGTGTGTATGTGGTAGATTCAAGCAAGAGAGATACAAGGCTTAACGCCTATTTTGGAGGGCTTGGCAAAACTAAACGGGTGGTGCTTTTTGATACATTATTAAAAAAGCTCTCAAAAAAGGAGCTTTTAGCGGTGCTTGGGCACGAGCTGGGGCACTTTAAACATAAAGATATTTATAAAAATATTATGATGCTTGGAGTGATGTTTTTTGCGCTCTTTTATATTTTTGCAAATCTGCCACTATCTTTGTATCAGCAAGTAGGAATTGATCCAAAAGCTCCTTATAGTGTGATTGCGATGTTTTTGTTGTTAAGTCCACTCTTTTTCTTCTTTTTTATGCCCCTCATTAATTTTGTAAGTCGCAAAAACGAGTATGCTGCTGATAGATATGGAGCTGAGATTGGAGGCAGGGCAAATCTTCGCAATGCACTCTTAAAGCTCATTGAAGAGAATAGCCATTTTCCGCTCTCTCATCCACTCTACATATTTTTTTATTACTCTCATCCTCCAATTTTGGAGCGTCTAAAAGCGTTGGGATTTGAGGAAGAGAGTGAGGCAGAGGAGGCACTTAAAGAGGAGATACGAGGCGTTGATACCAATTGAGAAGGCGTTAAAAGAGGCAGCAGATATGCTTCAAGAGGTAGCAGACAGACCGTTGTTGGAAGCCCAAATTCTTTTGGCTCACTACTTAAGGTGCGATAGAGTTTTCCTGCACGCCCATCCCGAAACTTTAATAGCCCAGCAGGGCTATTTTGAGCTTGTTAGAAGAAGAGTAAATTTTGAGCCAATTGAGTATATTATAGGAGAGGTCTCTTTTTATAGCAGGCTTTTTTATATTGAGCCAGGAGTCCTTATTCCCCGTCCTGAGACGGAGCTGCTTATAGATAAGGTGACTCAAAAAATAGAGCCCACAGAGACTATTGCAGAGATTGGAGTAGGAAGTGGAGTAATTAGCATCCTATTAAAGCTGCAATTTCCTCATAATAAAGTTTTAGCAACCGATATTAATCCCAAGGCTATAAGTTTGGCTGCAAAAAATGCCAAAAAGTTTGGAGTGCAGATAGAGCTTTATCAAACCTCCTATCTTGATGGTATAGGTGAAGAGGTTGATATTATTGTCTCAAATCCTCCCTATATCAAAGAGGGAGAGAAGTTAGCAAAACCTTTAGATTTTGAGCCAAAGGAGGCGCTTTTTGGGGGCAGAAATGGAGATGAGGTGCTAAAAGAGATAATTGATCGCTTCTTTGCTTCTCGTGCAAGAGTGTTAGCCTGTGAGATGGGCTATGATCAAAAAGAGGCAATTGCTAAGTATGTGCAAAGGTATAGTGGCTTTACAATAGAGTTTTACCAAGATTTGGCGGGGTTAGATAGAGGATTTGTAATTGAAAGGATGAGGGGTTGAGAAGATATATAGATACCATCTATTTGATGCTATTGGGTATTACGCTAGGTGTAGTTGTTACGCTTGGTGCAATTGTTGCACCTACTATTTTTCATGCCGATAAGTTTGTAGAGGGATTGAGCCACTATCAGATGGGGCTGGTAATGAGTGCTATTTTTATTAAAGCTAACTATTTGCTCAATTTCACTGCCTTAGCTATTATTCTTCGAGAGGGGTATGCTTATAAGAGTTTTGAGAGAGATGTCATTGTAGTTCCTGCTGCTGCAACATCTATTTTGATGATCTTTTTATTCACTTTATACTATACTAAAGAGATTCTTTCTTTGCAGGCAATGGGAGAGGAGGCTACCAATTCAGATACCTTTGCTTTGGTGCACAAAGCAAGTGAGCTAGACTTTAAACTTTTAGCTCTCTCTTTAGCCCTGCTTTTTGCAAGACGCGTATACCTTATACAAAAAGGCAAATAGGTGGAGTATATTATTCAGATTCGCAATCTTTATAAAAGTTTTGGAAGCAAACAGGTCTTAAAAGGGGTTAATCTCAATATTGTAAAGGGTAAAACTACTGTCATTTTAGGACTTTCAGGGAGTGGAAAGTCGACTATTATTAAACATATTGTAAGGCTTTTAAAACCAGATAGTGGAGAGGTGCTTGTAGAGGGTGTTGATATGGCAAAGGCAGATGAGAAGACGGTATTTGCTCTTCGTAAAAAGATAGGCTATCTTTTTCAAAGCGGAGCCCTCTTTGATAGTATGAATGTGTATGAGAATGTGGCTTTTCCCCTCAGAGAGCATACGAAATTAAGTGAAGAGGAGATTGCAAAAAAGGTGAGTCTTCGCTTACGAACCGTTGGGCTTAATCCAGAGGATGTATTGGATCTTTATCCTGATGAGTTAAGTGGTGGAATGAGAAAGAGAGTAGGACTTGCTAGATCTATTGTACTTGATCCTGAGATAGTATTGTATGATGAGCCTACAAGTGGGCTTGATCCAATTACAAGCGATCTTATTACTAGACTTATTCGCACAACCCAAGAGACTTTGAATGCCACTTCTGTATTAATAAGCCACGATATAAAGGAGAGTTTTAAAGCGGGGGACTATTTTGCCTTTTTATATGATGGCCAAATTATTGAGTATGGAGACAAAGAGCACTTTTTACAGACACAAAACCCTTATGTTAGGCAGTTTTTGGAAGGAGAGGCAGAAGGCCCCATTCAAATTGTTCGTTAATCTATTTGATTGCGCAAAAATGTGGGGACATCAAGTACCTCACTATTTTTTTCATACCCTCCACTCACTTTTATACGACTTATACGGCCAGTAGTGCCTGTAGCAGCGCTCTTTTCATCTTGCTGTTTGACTACTTTAAGGGTCTCTTCTTTGATTTTTTCCTCAAAACCTGTGGCAATAAGTGTAACTTTTATTTGATCCGGTGCCATATTCTCTGTGGTTGTAGTTCCAAAAATAATGTGTGCTTCTTCATCTGCACTCTCTTCTACTACACTCATCGCCTCTGCAATATCAACAAGTGGATACTCCGGATGAGTTGTGAAGTGTACTAGTACTCCCATTGCTCCATTAATAGAGACATTATCGAGTAAAGGAGATTCTACTGCGCTTTTGATCGCTTCATATGCAGCATTGTCTCCTTGAGCTTCTCCTACACCCATAAGTGCAAGACCTCTATGGCTCATAACAGTTTGAACATCTGCAAAATCGAGGTTAATGTCATTCTCTCCATATGAAAGGATTACGCCGCTAATGCCCCCTACTGCTCTAGCTAATATATCATCCACAATTTTAAAACTCTCTTTCATACCTAGTTTTTTATCGACAATTGCAAGTAGTTTATCGTTGGGAATTACTACAATAGAGTCACTCTCCTTTTTCAGCTCTTCAATCCCCGCTTCTGCAAGTTTTGCTCTGCGCTTTCCCTCAAATTTAAAAGGTTTGGTAACTACCGAAATTGTAAGGGCTCCTGTCTCTTTTGCAGCTTGGGCTATGATAGGGGCTGCTCCTGTGCCTGTACCTCCACCCATCCCTGCAGAGATAAAGACAATGTCTGCTCCTTCCAACTTCTCTTTAATGAGATCATAGCTCTCTAGCGCTGCTTCTCTTCCAATTTCTGGTTTCATTCCAGCTCCCAAGCCTCGCGTTATCTTTTCACCTAGCTGGATTTTTGTGTGGGCATTGGAGGTGCTAAGAGCTTGAGCATCTGTATTTGCAGCAATAAGCTCAATCCCTTCAATTCCTTGTTTAATCATATGACCAATCATATTGCCACCACCTCCGCCCACACCTACTGCTTTAATATTTGCTCCCGTTATTTTCTTTTTCTCTTCTATGTTAAATGCTTCCATCTCACATCCTTTCATTTCTAGTTAAAATAGCTCTCTGAGCCACCGTAAAAATTTAGAGACACTATCTCTTGTCGAGCTGGCAGGCTCTTTAAAACTCTCTATATTCCCTAGCTCTTTCATAATCTCCTCCTCTTTGGTTGGAGGAGGCAGTGGCGTGAGAATATCTATTTTGTCCTTACCACTATCGGAAAAGGCTTGCTCATTTTTATAGCGAAGCCTTTGATTTGAATCAATTTCATAAGGAGTAAAAGCTCCGCTTCCATAATGAATCAATCCTATCAATGTAGAATAGCTAGGATCTTCTAAGGATGCATGGAGTGAAGAGAGGTTTTTGGGTTTGGCTATGCGCACTGGCATATGGTCAAAAATAGCAGAAGCAAGCTCACGCAATCCTTCTAATTTTGTCATACCTCCTGTTAAAATCACTCCAGCCCCAAGTGATTCTCTAAGTTTACTCTGCTCTATCGATTTTGCAAGGATCATAAGGGTCTCTTCCACCCTTGCATATATAACATTATACACTATTTCTAAGGAGACCTGATGGCTGTTTTCCTCATCGCCAATAATGGGGATCTCTATATAGTCACTTTTTGGCTCTGTAAGGTCTCCATAGTAGATTTTAATCTCTTCTGCGATTGAGAGAGGGGTGTGAAGAGCCATAGAGAGATCATTTGTAATGTGCATAGAGCCTACTGCTAAAAAGTCGTTATAGACAATCGATTTGCCGTTATAGATGACAAGATTGCATGTACTTCCTCCCATATCAATAATACATGCTCCAAGCTCTTTCTCATCCTCATTGAGCACTGCTAAAGCAGAGGCGTATCCACTTAAGACAATATTTTCTATCTCAATGCCCGCTTGCTTGACTGCTTTAGTAAGATTAAAGAGGCTCGATTTTGGGGCAGTAATAATATGGGTATCTACTTCTAATCTGGAAGCATTCATTCCAAGAGGATCATCGATAGTATCTTGATTATCTACTTTAAATTTATAAGGGAGTACATGGACTACTTCATATTCGTGGGGAATATTGGCATTATAAAGGGCTGTTTGCATAACGCGATTAAGCTCATCAATGGAGATCTCTTTATTGGGAATGTTGACAATACCACTGCTATTGGTGCTTTGAATATATGCTCCTGAGAGTGCGACAATAGCCTTTTTAGGAGAGACTCCTGCTATTCGCTTTGCATCTTCATACGCTTTTTTAATTGCTTTTGCTGCTCGATCTATATGTGTAATAACTCCCTTTCTTACTCCTTGAGCTTTTGAAATACCAGTACCTATAATAGTTAGCTCATCATCTTTTTGTTGTGCAATGGCTGCGGCCACTTTTGTAGAGCCAATATCAAGAGCCAATATAGTTTTTGACAATTATAATCCTTTATAGATCACTATATTATACACTTTTTGTAATTTTTGTAAAAGATGTTGATTTTGTAAAATCTCTTTGAGTTTTAGGCTATTTTCACTAATAAGCTGCCTATTTTTATCGATTTTATGAGGCATTTTCAACTTTTGATCCAAAATTTTAAAAAGAACAACTTTTTGATCAGAAAGAGCAATATAGCCTTGGGAATCTTTTTGGATAAAGAGCTCTTTTAAAAATTTTGCAGCCTCTTGAGGCTGAAGAGGAGGGAGTTTATCAATATCATCTCGGCAAATATAGCCTTTTGTTCTCTTGCCTTGAAAACTTTTGCTCTCTTTTTTAGCCACTTTTATAAGCTCTTGCGCTTTTAACTCTTTTTCAAAGTCTTTTTGTACCAGCTCTTTTGCCTCCTCAAAATCCATTGGTTGAGGAAGAATCTTTTTTTCAAGTCTTACAATGAGATAGTGATTATTGTGTAAAAAAGGTTTAAAGGTTTTTTTCTCTTGTGCTAATTTGAGTTGTGTAAGCAGTTTTTGGGGTAATGTACTGTCATTTTGGGTAATTGTAAGTTGTTTGGAAGCCTTAATTTTTCCTTTTTTAAAGGCTATATACTTTTTAAGTGCCTCTTTTTTTGCAAGTTTGAGAGCCAGATCCTTTTTAAGCTGCTCTTGCGCTTTTTCAAATGGTAAAATTTTTCCTTCACTGTCTTTGTAGTGGATGCGGTTTTGTTGATAAAACTCTTGCAACCTCTTTTGATCAATTGGTAGGGTTGATGGGGAAATTTCAATAAGAGAAATTATATATTTTGCAGGAGTTTTATAGTTTTCTTTATGCTCATTAAAGTATTGTTGGAGAGCTTTTTTGTCATAGCTAATTTTAAGATCATCGCTTGAAAGTATTTTATACTCAATCTTATCTCCAATAAAAAGAGCACTTGCAATGGTATCAAATTCGATTGGATAGAGGGTTGGTGCTAAGGCAGCTTGAAGCTTTTGCAAAAGAAGCTCTTTTTTTAGACTCTCTTCAAAATCTTTTGGACGCATATGGTTTTGTTTGAGCACATTAATATAGAGATTCTTATCAAATTTTCCATTTTGCCAAAATACCTGCATCGATTCGATTTTTTTGGCTACTTCCTCATCTGTAACTATCAATCCCATATCTTTTGCATAGTTTTCTAAAAGTGCCTCTTTAATAAGCTCATTGAAAGCCATTTTGTCTAGTCCCATCTCTTTGGCTTTTTGTTGATCAAGCTTATTGCCAAGGAGTTGATTGTAGGAGTTATAGATTTGAGAAAATCTGTTTTGAAACTCTTTAATAGTGATTGCTACTTTTCCCACTTCTGCCATTACATCTTCGCGGCTGCCATATTTATAGGCTCCCCACCCAACAAATCCGGCGCCCACAAATGCAATGGTGCTTATCCAAATAGTAATCACAAGATATTTTTTGTGTTTTTGCATCCAGCTAATCATAAGCCAACCTTTATAATATTTTGGGATAATATTGTAGTGAAAAAGTGATTAATCCACAATAAAGGCTATGAATGACAAATAGCGATTTAATGGTAAGAGATCTAGCGCATATCTGGCATCCCTGTACCCAGATGAAAGACCACGAAGCTATTCCTTTGATACCGATTAAAGAGGCAAAGGGGATCTATCTGTATGATTTTGATGGTAATCGCTATATGGATGCCATTAGTAGTTGGTGGGTCAATCTCTTTGGACATCGTAACGAATATATCAATAAGCGTATCAAAGAGCAGCTACAAACTTTGGAGCATGTGATCTTTGCAGGTTTTACCCACGAGCAGATTGTAAGACTTAGTGAGAGGATTTGTGAATTAACAGGGTTGCAAAAGTGCTTCTATGCAGATAATGGTAGTAGTGCTGTTGAGGTGGCATTGAAAATGAGTTTTCACTATTTTAAAAATGAGGGCAAAACAAAGCCCTACTTTGTTTCACTCACAAATAGCTACCACGGCGAGACTTTAGGAGCTTTGGCAGTAGGGGATGTGGAGCTTTACAAAGATACCTACAAAGAGATAATGATTCAAACCCTGCAAACTCCCGTACCAAAGGATAGAAGCAAAGAGGCTACAGAGGAAGCGATTAGGGCGCTCAAAACTCTTTTTGAGAAGTATCATGACAAAATCTCAGCTTTTATTGTGGAGCCCTTGGTGCAGTGTGCGGGGTATATGCATATGTACTCACCAAGCTATCTCAAAAGTGCCAAAGAGCTGTGTGAAGAGTATGGAATTTTTTTCATAGCTGATGAGATAGCTGTGGGCTTTGGAAGGACAGGCACCATGTTTGCCTATGAGCAAGCTGGCATCAAGCCAGATTTTATCTGCCTCTCTAAAGGGCTTACAGGAGGGTATCTACCTCTTTCTATTGTGGTAACAACTGATGAGGTGTATCAGAGATTTTATTGCGATTACAATGAGTTTAAAGCCTTTTTGCACTCCCATAGTTACACAGGTAACGCTTTGGCTTGTGCTGCTGCAAATGCTACGCTTGATATTTTTGAGCAGGATAAGGTATTGGAAAAAAACAGAGAAAAGATTGCTTTTATTGCAAAAGAGTTGCAAAAGTTTAAAGATTTGGCCAATGTTAAAGAGGTGCGCCAAACAGGTATGATAGCAGCTATTGAGTTGCAAGGTTATGATTTTAGTGAGCGTGTAGGTTTACAAATTAATCAAAAAGCTTTGCAAAGAGGGATCTTTATTCGTCCTTTAGGTAATGTCGTCTATTTTATGCCTCCTTATGTGATTACATTTGATGAGCTTAAGTTTTTAATCGATACTATATTTGATATACTCAAGGAGCTTTAGTGTCAACTCCTCATATACCCGTGCTGCTTGATGCGGTGTTAGATACCTTTAAAGATACCAAGGGATGGATTGTAGATGCTACGCTGGGGTTTGGAGGGCATAGTGAAGCTCTTTTGCAAAGTAGTCCCAATATTAAGATTATTGGCATCGACCGAGATAAAGAAGCCCTTGCGTTTGCTAAAAAGAGATTAGAAAAGTTTAAAGATAGAGTAGTTTTTATGCAAGGAGATTACTCCAAAAAAATCAAGGAGGCTTTATATAATTTTGATATAAAAGGGGTATTGGCCGATATTGGAGTCTCTTCGTGGCAGTTAGATAGCAAAGAGCGAGGTTTTAGCTTTGAAAGCGATGAGCTTGATATGCGCATGGATAGAGATGCCAAGCTGAGTGCATATGAGGTGCTCAATTACTACTCTTTAGAGGAGTTAGCTAAAATTTTTAAAGAGTATGGAGAGATCAGAGATGCTAAAAGGGTGGCAAAAGCTATTATTGCCAATAGACCTATTCAAAGCGCCAAAGAGCTGGCTCATTTAGCCAAAAGGATTTTGCCCGCTAAAAAAATCCATCCGGCAACTACCCTTTTTCAGGCTATTCGTATAGAGGTAAACAAAGAGTTGGATGAGCTTACTGCTTTGCTGGATAGTTTGCAAGAGGCTAGATTAAAGGACGCAAAAATTGCTATTATTACTTTTCACTCTTTGGAAGATAGAATTGTTAAAAATAGATTTAAAGAGTGGGCAAAAGAGTGCATCTGTCCTGAGGGAGTGATGAGGTGTGAATGTGGGGGAAGTAACGCTTTGGGAAAAATACTCACAAAAAAGCCGATAATAGCTACGAGTAAAGAAAAAGCGATAAACCCTCGCAGTAGGAGTGCCAAGATGCGAGTGTTTTGGATGAAGGAGAGCAATGGCAACAAGAGTGGATAAAAATGAGCTCCTTGAGTCGATCGATACGATCAAGTATGAGCACTTTGATGTGAGTTACCTCATTATCACCTTTTTAGTGGCAATTATTGTCATTTTGTTCATTTTTCCAAAAATCTATCTGAGTAATCAGATCTACTACAAAAGCAGGAGTATAAATAAGCTCTTGGATGACTATGAGATTTTGAAGGAGGAGAATAGATTGCTTAAGCAGAAGCTTGAATATCAACGCTACAAAAATTTGGTGTTGGGCTCGATGTATGAGGAGTAGATGAGAAAATTTTTGGAATTTGCGGTTGAGAGGGCTGCTCTTAACCACCTCTTTTTACTCCTTATCTTTATACTCTCCATTTTTGCCTATAAAAATGTTCCAAAAGAGATCTTTCCGCCAATTGTAATGGATAAGATCCTCATAACTGGCTCTTATGCAGGAGCAAGTGCTGAAACTCTGGATAAAATGGTAGTACAAAATCTAGAGGATGAGCTAAAAAATGTGCAAAATCTTAGTGATATTGATGCAATTGTCAAAAATGGACGCTTCACTATAGTCTCTGATATAAAAGAGGGAGCAAATGATTTAATTGTGCTTAATGATGTGAAAGATAAGATTGCAAAAATCAAAAAAGATCTCCCTCCCGATATGGTAGAGCCCACTGCTACAATTTTAAAAAAGAGTTTTCCTCTAGTGTTGATTGCAATCGCCTCAAACAGGGATAAAAGAGAGCTTTTGAAGGTAGCCGATCGACTTAAAAGTGATCTCAGCTCTATTAAAGATCTAAGCGATATAGATATAAGAGGGTGGCAAGAGGAGGAGCTGCATATTGCTCTTAACAAGCCAAAAATTGATGCTCTTGGGCTATCTGTAACGCAAATTGCCAGCATAATGAAAAATATTGCTACCATCTTTCCTGTAGGCTCAATCAAGCAGCAGGGGGCTCACTTTTTTATCACTACTCAAAATGGCAAAAAGAGCCAAAAGGAGCTAAAAGAGCTTATTTTGCGTATTGGTAAGAAGCGAGTAAGGCTGGGAGATATTGCAGATGTGAGATTTGAATTAAGCGAGCCTACAATGCTCTCACACTTTAATGGCAAGCCAAATATCTCCATCAATGTCACCAAGACTAAAAATGGCAATGCCATTGAGCTGGTGCGCCAAATTAGGAAGCTGCTGCAAAAGTATGAGGCAAAATATAAAGGCTTTGAGTTTAAAATATATACAGATACTTCTGTATGGATTCGCAATCGCCTTAATACCGTTACATCCAATCTCTTTTTTGGGCTTATTTTGGTCTTTAGCGCTTTACTGCTTACAGTTGATTGGCGCATAGCTGTAGTGGTTGGTATGGGGATTCCTGTTAGCTTTATGATTGGGCTTATCTCACTGGAGTTTTTGGGCTATAGTCTCAATATGCTCTCTCTTTTTGGAGCGCTTATTGCCTTAGGGATGCTGGTGGATGAGGCTATTGTGGTAGCAGAAAATATCTATAGGCATCTAGAGAGTGGAGAGGAGCCAAAAAGTGCTGCAATTAACGGGGCACTAGAGATGTTTCCAGCAGTGCTTACTGCCACAGCTACCACCATTTTTGCTTTTTTGCCTCTGCTTATTATTAGTGGAGAGATGGGGGCATTTATTAAGATTTTGCCAATTATTATCTCTATTTTACTTTTGAGCTCTTTGTTTGAAGCCTTTTACTTTTTGCCTTTGCACGCAAAAGATATTTTAAAGCCAAGAAGAGCTAAAGAGTCTGGATTTTGGCATAAGCTTTATAGCTACTATACCAAGATACTCTCTTTTTTGCTGACTCGAAAATATCTCTATGGGCTCTTGCTCATTGGAGCGATTCTGCTAGCCACTTTTTTGATGCTCAAACAGACAAAGTTTCAGCTCTTCCCAAGCTTTGATACGATGCAGATCTATATTACAGGAAGAGTAAATGTAAATAACGATGTCAAAGATACAGAAAAGCTCATTGCTCCTTTAGAGAGGGCTATTTTGGATTTTGCCAAAAAGGATGAGATAAAGTCTGTAACAACTATTGTAGGGATGAAGCTAGATGCCAAAAATAATGCTGTGATTGGTAGTAATCTTTTTCATATTTTTGTCAATTTGCATGAGTTAAAGCCCCAAAATTTTGTAGATCGCTTTATTACGCCAATCTTTTCTATTGAGTATGACAGCAGCGATATGCTGCGCCAAAGAAGTGCTAAAGAGATCGCTTTTGATCTCAAAAAGATTGTCCAGCAATTTAACAAGTCTCCTATTGAGGAGATTGCTGTTATAGTCCCTCAAGCTGGCATTGTCAAAAGTGATATAGAGATTAGTCTAATCTATAAAGATAGCAAACGGGTATTAGAAGCTTTGCATCTCCTAGAGGATGCTATGAGCAGAATTGATGGAGTCTATAATATTAGCGATGATGCAAAAGAGGGAGAGAGTGAGATAAAGCTTATCCTCAATGACTATGCCCAGCGCCTTGGTATTAGTGAGGGGTATTTGGCCTCCTATTTACAAGCTCTCTATTTAGATGCTGAGGTAGCAAAGATGTTTCATCAAGGCAAACTCACCTATATTCGCCTCAAATCAAAGTATAAAGATAGTGTAGAGGAGTTTATGGACTTAAGCATTGATGTGCCAAACAGCAACCAAAAGGTGTTGCTAAAAGATATTGTCTCAATGCTAAAAATAGAGCACTTTAACGATATTATTAAAGAGAATGGCAAAAAGATTCGTACCCTTTACGCCTCTTTGGATAAGCGCAAATTAACCTCAAGCGAATTTTATGCAAAGATTGCTCCTATTTTAGAAAAAGTTAAAAAAATGGGCATTGGTGTGAAGATTAAAGGGGAAGAGAAAGAGAATAAAAAGCTCATACGGGAGATTATGCGAGCCTTTATTATTGCCATATTTTTAATCTTTGCTGCACTTGTGTGGATGTTTGATTCCTTGCTTTACTCTTTGATAGTGCTAAGTGTGATTCCTCTATCTATCTTTGGGGTGCTGCTTGGCAACAAGATGATGGGGCTCAATCTTACGATGCCAGGACTCTTGGGGCTGGTTGGGCTTGCTGGGGTAGTGGTTAATGATGGGCTTATTATGTTAGATTTTATTAAGAGTTGCACTACAAAACAGTGTATGATTCAAAGGGCAAAATTGCGCCTACGACCAATTCTGTTAACCTCTATCACCACAATTGTGGGGCTTAGCACCCTTATCTTTTTTGCAAGCGGCCAAAGCCTTATTTTACAGCCTATGGCAGTGACTTTGGGTTATGGAATCGCTTGGGCTACACTGGTAAACCTCTTTATTGTGCCTCTTCTATTTGCAATGGTAAAGAAAGTATAAAAAATTTGCTATACTACACTTTTGATGAAGGAGGGGAGATGTATTTTGAAGATGATGATGTTTTAGGCGGCACGCCAAAGAGTAGATTTTTTGATATAGTTTTTCACGCAAACCGTAATGTAGTTACCAAAGAGCTAGAAGAGATGATAGAGTGGATGGCAGCACTGGAGCTTATTGTAGAGGGGTGCGGTTTGAATGTGGAAGATGAGGTGAAAAAAGTTATTTTTGATGAGAGCAAAAAAGAGGAGCTGCAAAACAGAATCAATTCGCTCTACATTGAGTATATGGGAAAGATCTTGAGTCAGAGCGAATAAAGGATTGTTGTTGCTAGAGTTAGTAAAAAAGCAGATAGAGGGCTTTGTTGAAGATGTAGATGAAGAGGCTGTCGCTGAGCTTTTTGCCAAGATTCCCCAGGGCAAGATGCTAAGGAGTAAGCTTATTTTGCAGATTGCTCCAAGCAAAGAGGGGATCTTTTTAGCTGCTGTGGTTGAGATGATTCACGCAGCAAGCCTTTTGCATGATGATGTGATCGATGAGGCCAATACCAGAAGAGGTGAAGCCTCTATTAATGCGATTTTTGGCAATAAAAGCGCTATTATGCTTGGTGATATTTTGTATGCAAAAGCTTTTTATAAGCTAAGTGCTCTTGATAAAAAGGTTGCTCAGATTATCTCAAATGCTGTTGTAGAGTTAAGTATTGGAGAGCTTTTGGATGTGCAGATGACACAAAACTTTAATACAGATCAAAATCGCTACTTTGCAATGATCTATAAAAAGACCGCTTCACTTATTGAGGCAAGTGCAATGAGTGCTGCCTATATGGCCAAGAAGGATGAGGAGGCTTTTGGACTCTATGGCAAAAATTTAGGACTTGCTTTTCAGATAGTGGATGATATTTTAGATATTACCCAAGATGAGAAAACTCTTGGTAAGCCTGCAATGCAAGACTTCAAAGAGGGTAAAACTACGCTGCCCTATATCTATCTGTATGAGAGGCTAAATGAAGAGGATAAAACAAAGCTACTTTCACTCTTTAAAAAAGAGCTAAATAGCCAAGAGAGAGCTTGGCTTTATGAAAAGTTTGAAGAGACTAAAGCTTTAGATGATGCTAAAAAAAGGGCAAGAGAGCTTGGTCTGGAGGCGCTGGCTGTTTTGGGGGATGAGGATAGCAGATTAAAAGAGATAATGAGCTCCTTGATTGAGAGGACCTATTGATGCACTATCTGCTTGTTAGTTTCTCTCACAAAAATACAGACCTTATTACTAGAGAAAAGTTAGCCCTCTCAGATGAGGCAAAAAGAGAAAAGGCGGCAAAAGAGCTGCTATGCTGTGATTCAATTAATGAAATTATTATTCTTTCTACCTGTAACAGAATAGAGATTATTGTAAGCAGTAAAGATCCTTACCGCTCAAGCGAGTCTATTTTGCAAACTTTAAGCAAAACTTCTGGTATCTCGTTGGAGGAGCTAGAAGGCAGAGCCGATATTTATGAGGATAATGGAGCAGTGCACCATATCTTTAGCGTTGCAAGCGGACTTGATAGTTTGGTAGTAGGAGAAACCCAAATTGCAGGGCAGCTTAAAGATGCCTATAAGGAGGCTTATGAGAAAGGGTGGTGTGGGCAGAAGCTAGGAAGACTTATGCACTATGCCTTTAAATGTGCTAAAGAGGTAAGAAACTCAACAGATATTTCCAAAAATCCAGTCTCAATCGCAAGTGCTGCAGTAGCGATGGCAAAAGATAGACTTGGCTCGCTTGGTGGAATGAGTGCAGTGGTAATTGGGGCAGGGGAGATGGGAAGTCTGGCTGCTAAGCACCTGAGAGCCCAAGGGTGTAATGTGATTTTGGTAGGGCGCAATCTAGAAAAGACAAAAGAGAGAGCAAAAGAGATTGATCCCAATATCCAAGTAGCCTCCACAGCCGATATTCCTCGCCTTGTTAACAGTTATCGACTTCTTTTTAGTGCAACCTCCTCAAAAGATCCTGTTATTACCAATGAGATGGTGGAGACAAAAGAGTTTCAAAGACTCTGGTTTGATATGGCAATTCCTAGGGATATTGAGCCAATGAAAAACTCCACTATTACGCTTTATGCCGTAGATGATCTAAAAGAGATAGTTGATAAAAATATGGCACTGCGTGAAGAGCAGGCAAGGGAGGCTTACAAGATTGTTGGCTTTTATGTCAAAGATTTTTTTAGGTGGTTGCAGACTTTAGAGATTGAGCCAATTATTAAAGAGATTAGAGCCCAGGCTAAAGAGGCTGCTTTGAGTGAGTTGCAAAAGGCGATAAAAAAGGGGTATGTGGATAAGAGTATGGAGAAAAATATCCAAAAGCTCTTGCACAACGCCTTTAACCGCTTTTTGCACGCTCCTACCAAAAGGCTCAAAGCTATTGCCGATGAGCCAAGTGCCGATACGATTGTAGAGGCAATCAAATTCTTTTTTGATATAGAGGATGAGGTGGGACTCAATCGCTATAAGTGTGAATATTTTATGAATTTAAGGAGTTAGTGTGCGACTAAGTCAAGCATTTGTGCCAACTGCTAAAGAGGCTCCTAAAGATGCGGTGCTGCCAAGCCATATCTATCTGGTAAGAGGGGGCTTTATCAATCAAGTAGCAAGTGGAATCTATAACTTTTTACCATTTGGCAAGCGTGTATTGGATAAAATTCGCTCAATTATCAAAGAGGAGCTTGATCGTGCAGGTGCTCAAGAGGTGCAGCTAGGCTTTGTAACACCTTGTGAGCTTTGGGAGGAGAGCGGTAGATTCAAAAAGTATGGCAAAGAGCTGTTGCGTTTTAAAGATCGAAAAGATAACTGCTTTGTTTTAGGCCCAACCCATGAAGAGATGATGGTAGCTCTTGTAAGAGGCAGAGTAAGTAGCTATAAGCAGCTGCCCTTGAATCTCTATCAGATCAACCTAAAATTTAGGGATGAGGCAAGACCAAGATTTGGACTGCTTAGAGGCAGAGAGTTTGTTATGAAAGATGGCTACTCTTTTCATGCTAGTGTTGAAGATATGCAGCGTGAATATAAGTTGATGGAGGAGACTTATAAAAAGATTTTCACAAGGCTTGGATTGGAGTTTCGCGCAGTAGAAGCAGATGTGGGAGCCATTGGAGGGAGTGCCAGCAAAGAGTTTATGGTACTGGCTCAAAGTGGAGAGGATACGATAGTACTATGCAGTAAGTGTGAGTATGCAGCAAATGTGGAGGCTGCAAAGAGAAAAATGCCTCAGCCTCCTACAGAGGCTCCAGAATTTAGCAATTTTGAGCCTTTTTACACACCAAATCTCAAATCTATTGAAGAGCTTAGTGACTTTTTCAAAGTCCACCCTTACTTTTTTGTCAAAGCGGTGGCTAAAAAGGCTCTTTTTGATGAGAGTGAAGAGATTGTGCTCTTTTTCCTAAGAGGAGATGACGAGCTACAAGAGATTAAGGCAAAAAATGCAATTGGTGCAGACGAGCTTTTGGATGTGAGTGATGAGGAGCTGGAAAGGGCTGGTATTGTACCAGGCTTTATTGCTCCCTATGAGCAGCAGTGCCGTATAGTTTTGGATAAGGCGCTCAAGGGGGCAAAAGGTGTAATATGTGGAGGTAATAAAAAAGATTACCATTTAATTGGTGCAGATCTTAGCCACTTTGATGAGGCGCTCTTTGCAGATATTGCAGCAGTAAAAGAGGGGGATTTATGTCCAGAGTGTGGAGCTGTATTGAAGCTGAGCAAAGGTATAGAGGTAGGGCATATTTTTCAGCTGGGCACTCGTTATAGCGAAGCTATGAATGCTACTTTTTTGGATAAAGAGGGCAAAGCAAAGCCTTTTGTGATGGGAACCTACGGTATAGGGGTAAGCCGTCTTGTGGCTGCTGCTATTGAGCAAAATCACGATGAGTTTGGCTGCATCTGGCCAAAGGAGATTGCTCCCTATCAAGTAGCTATTGTAGTATCCAATATCAAAGATGAAGCCCAAAGAGAGTTTGGAGAGAGTCTGTATCAGCAGCTGCAAGATGCTGGTATTGAGGTGGTGCTAGATGATAGGAGTGAGCGCTTTGGCTTTAAGATGAAGGATTTTGAGCTTATTGGCTATCCCTATGGGGTAATTGTGGGTAAAGGTTTGGGTGAAGGTAAAGTGCAGCTGGTTGAGAGAAAAGAGCGCCAAAAAATAGACGTTAAAAAAGAGGAGATTTTTCAAGTATTGCTAGAGGCTGTTAATCAAAAATAACTATACTTAGAAAGGCTGATGTGCTCTACTTTTTACTCTATCTTTTTATAGAGACCTTTGTCTCAGTCAAGATTGCTAGTGCAATAGGTCCATTTTGGACTTTTGTTGAGATTATTGCAACAGCGCTGTATGGATTGTGGATTTTGCGCAGTATGCATCTGCAGATGATGGCTACAATGCAGATGCTAGGGAGTGGAGAAATCAGTATAGAAGAGTTTGAGAGGATGAATATCGCTACATTTATTGGAGCGATACTGCTTATCATACCTGGTTTTTTTACCGATATTTTGGGAATTTTACTGCAATTTGGCGTACTTTCAAACTTTATAGCCAAAAAGATTTTTAAACTTCGCTCACAAAAAAAGGAGGATGATGATGTCATTGATGTGGAGATTATTGAGCGTTAGTGCAGCTTTTGCAATAGGTGTTATGGCTGCAGATGATCAAGATGTAATCAAATTTATCAAAAGGGGATTGAGTCAAAATCCAACTGTTACCGTGCATAGTGTAAAAATTTTAGGCAAACAGCCTCTTATAAAGCCAAAGGGTTGGGAGGCGTATGTAGTAGCTTTTGATATAGGGCTTAAAAGGGGAGGAAGAGAGGAGAATCTCTCCCAAAGAGATATTATCTTTGTCAAAGATCGCTTTGTAGCTCCAGATTTGGTGGATATAAAGACCAATCGAAGTATGAAAGACAGAGTAGTACTCAATGTAGACAAAAGCTTTTATGATGATAAACACCTAATCTTTGGTAACAAAAATGCAAAACATACTCTTGT
>WGAX01000023.1 GCA_015494595.1 Nitratiruptor sp. | reverse complement strand
GAAATGAATATGCCCCCCGAGCCCAAAAGCCCTGCTATCTGCACTTCGTTGCATGTTATGCAAAATATATCCTGCTCGTATCTCCCCTTGCACATGATCCAATAGCTCGTATCGCCCCAAATCTTGGCGAAGACTCTGGGCAAAAAGTAATCCAGTAGAAAGTATAATCACTACTGCAATTCTCATCTTTTTCCTTTTGAAAAATTTGATGAGAAAATCATATTCAAAAGAAGCTAAAATATTTATTAATCTTGATAATCATTATCATTTTCTCTCTATTAAAGATTACTCTTACCTTTTTTTGCTATCTTTTCAAAAACTTTTTAAAGGAGCAGTATGAAAAGAGTATATTTAGTACTTCTCTTTCTTATAACCCTCATGGCTCAAGACAAAATCTACTATGAAGATGATGTAGATGTCAAAGAGGCCTATGCAATGATGCAAAAAGGAGCAATTCTGATTGATGTGCGTACTGCTGGAGAGTTTGTCTATGCTGGACATCCTCTTAAAGCTATAAGCATTCCCATATTTTTCTACCACTACAAGCCAAAAGATATAGAGCTTCGTATCAATTTTGCAAAAAAGGAGCAAGTAAAACCTCTTGATGCCCATAAAATCTATGCTATCACCCCTATTGAGAATAAAAACTTTTTAGAAAGCGTTAAGAAAGTCAGAGAGACTCTAGGCAACAGAGCAATCCTTCTTCTTTGTAGAACAGGAGCTAGAAGTAAATATGCAGCCAATCTCTTAGCAAAAAACGGCCTTAGTGAAATTTATAATGTAGAAGGCGGCTTTTTGGAGTGGAAAAGAGCAAAACTTCCCTTTGGAGGAGAGTGATCAACCTCCCTCCATTCCCTCGTAAAACTTCATGAGTTTCGCCCTCACATCTGCAATCATTTGTGGCGTCGCCTTAGGCGATTCAAGCCAGACGGCTTGGAAATTATCTTTTTGCGTAGTATAAACTGCCTCATTTAAAAAGGCGCTATACTCCTCAATGCTTTTACAGTAGCGCTCCTCATTGGTCTCTTTATTGACGCAGCGTATCATCCATCCACCAAGACCATCTGGCACTATTTCAGCTTCCACAATCAAAATATCATCACTTTGCACCTCTTCATTGCGATCATTTCTCATACACCTCTCCTATCTTTTGACCAAATTTTACCTTTTGCATAGGCTTTACCAAAAGTTTACAATAATCTTTTTCAAAAAAGAGCAAAACCGTTGAGCCCATCTTAAAATATCCCAAAAGCTCCCCTTTTTTAAGCCATAAATTCTCATAAGAGTAGATTGAAATCTCTTTTTTATGATTGGTCTCTATACGGCTCTCAAAAGTTAGTGTCATTTTACCTACATTTAGTGCTCCAACAAGCACTATAAAAAGCTTTTTACCCTCCTTTGTCTTACACTCTAGCACCACTCTCTCATTCTCAATAAAGAGATTTTTTTTTCTTTTGAGATAGAAAAAATTGACAGGATAGAGCCTGCCTGGAATATGGATTACCCTTTTAATCTGCAAATCACAAGGAATATGGTAGCGGTGGTAATCTCTAGGAGAGAGATAAAGATTTACATACTCTCCTTCATATACACTACTAGCATCACACTCACACAAAAGCTCATCCACACTGTAACTCATCCCCTTGATCTGCATCGCTCTATCTTTTTGGAGCCTGCCAGCTTCAGTTACAAGCGAATCGGTAGGAGAGATGATGCCACCATCAATAACTCTTTGCTTCTCCAAAGCCCTTGTAAAAAGCTCATTCAAGGTTGCATACTCGCCAGCCTCTTTAAACTCGCTCATATCCAACGCCATCATCTTAACATAGCTTTTATTGATAAATTTTTGCAGAGCTGGATGAAATCTATAACTTGCAAATCTGCCAAACAGATTAGAAGCGATATTGCTAATAACGCGCCTCTTCACACCACTCCTTTTTTTGCAAAATTGTAGCACACATTTTTTTTCTTGCTATAATTGCACAAATTTTAAAGGAGAGGTATGCTACGCTTTGCACCAAGTCCTACTGGCGATATGCATATAGGCAACCTGCGTGTTGCGTTATTTAACTATATTGTAGCCAAGCAAAGAGGTGAGCGCTTTATTATTCGCATAGAAGATACCGATATTGAGCGCAATATTGAGGGAAAAGATAGAGATATTTTAGAAATTTTAGATAGATTTGGGATCAGCTATGATGAAGTGCTCTATCAGAGTGCAAATTTTAGCTTTCACCAAAGCTTTGCTGCAAAGCTTTTACAAGAGCGCAAAGCCTTTGCCTGCTTTTGCACCCCCCAGGAGCTGGAGCAGGAGCGCCAAAGAGCAATTGAGCAAAAAAGAGCTTATCGCTATGGCGGCAAGTGTGAGGAGATAGATCTACAAGAGGCTAAAAAAAGAGATGAGCCCTTTGTGGTGCGCATTAAAAAGCCAAAAGAGGCAATTAGTTTTAAAGATATTATCAAAGGAGAGCTTAGCTTCAACCCAGATGAGATAGACAGCTTTATAATACTTCGAGCCGATAAAAGACCAACCTATAACTTTGCCTGTGCGATTGATGATATGCTCTATGATATATCTTTGATTATTCGAGGAGAAGATCACCTTAGCAACACACCAAAGCAGATCCATATACGAAAAGTTTTAGGGTATGACAAAGATATTGAGTATGCCCATTTGCCAAT
>WGAX01000022.1 GCA_015494595.1 Nitratiruptor sp. | reverse complement strand
TAACCTCTACAGTATGTGCTCCTGTTATATATCCTTTGCCTTCGATAATCTCTACTCCTGCTTGCAAACACTGCTTTTCAATTGCTCTGTGGGCTTTGTGTATAACTTCATCCTTTTCTTGTACAGCTATATCTAATTTTAGGCGATCTTTATGGCGTGAAAAAGCTGGGTTATGCAGTTTAAGTTGGGCTTTAGCAAGATGTAAAAAATATTTAGAAGGAATACAGCCGTTATTAAGACAAGTTCCTCCAATATGCTCTAAATCTTGCTCAATTAAAGCAACATGGAGCCCTCTTTTAGCAGCTACTACTGCCCCCGCATAGTTGAGTCCCCCTCCAATAAAGATTATGTCATACATTCTCTTCTCCTTGAAAAGCCTTTTTACAATCTTGGATAAATTTTGCTGCATCAAGACCGTTGAGAATACGGTGATCAAATGTAAAAGTTACTGCTATTGTGTTATCCTGTAAAGCACCAAAAGCAGCAATGCCTACATCATCTTTGTTGATCATAGCGCTAAATCGCTCAATACCGAACATACCCAAATTGCTTATACCAAAAGTAGAGCCAAGGAGATCTTGAGGTATATAAGTTTTGTCTTTGATTTCTTGAAGCCAGATATTGATCTCTTCTAAACTTTTTTCTTCAATATTTTTGCATACTACCATATAGAGCTCTTCTCCTTTTGCTACTGCTACACTAATATTAGAATGGGGGTATATTTTAAGATACTCTTGCTCTAATTTAGCTCGTGTAAGAGGATGTTTTTGCATTACATCACCCAATTTTTTAAGGAGGATGGCAGTAATTTTATAATTGGGGACTTTTTTTAAAACAAATGTTTCAAAAACAAAATAGATAGGTTTTTTGGCAGCGTACTCTACAGTTTGGATCACAGCTTTACGGTTTGCTGATAGTGGGACACTATAGGGAATATTATGCTCTTTAATATAACTCATTACCTCTTGATCAGTAATTTTATGATTCTTTCTAAAAGTCTTTGGATCTATGTTGTAATCTTGTAAAAGTTTTAAAGCTTTTGGAGTAAAATAGCGCTTTAATGCTATCTCTTCAATATCGTGAAGATGGGCAGGTGTGGGCAGTTGCTTTTGGGAGTGAAGTTTTTGAATATCAATACCAAGCTCTGCTGCTCTTTTTTTTGCTGCAGCAGATGCTTCTCCTTGAGGTAAAGGATGTGGTGAGGTAGTTAGTAACTCTTGTATAACAGGAGGAACGGTAGAGGGCTCTTCTTTTGGGGATATTGAAGTTTGGGGTTGTTGAGGCTTTAGTGCCTCCTTTTTATTAGTGTCTGTTTCAATAATAGCAATTGGAGTCTGTATGGGAACCTCTTCACCCTCTTTGACAAGGAGTTTTTTTACTATACCATCTTGAAATGTTTGTACCTCCATAATAGCTTTATCACTCTCTACCTCTGCTATGACATCACCTTTATGTACTCTATCACCTTCGTGCACCCTCCATCGAATAAGTTTACCCTTTTGCATAGTATCTGAGAGTACGGGCATAACGATTTTATAATCCATTTTCTCTTCCCCATTGTATAATTTTTTGTGCTATTTTTTTTGGAGTTGGAATAGAGGCAAGCTCAAGTGTGCGATTATAGGGAATTGGCACATCTTGACCAGCTATACGTAGAGGTGGAGCGTCAAGCTCGTAAAAGAGCTCTTCGCTGATGCGAGCTATTACTTCTGCACCATATCCACCTGTTTTATGATCCTCTTCTACTATAGCAACTCGTTTCGTTTTTTGTATGGATTGAGTGATTGTGCTCATATCTAGAGGCCGTAAAGAGTTGAGATCAACTACTTCTACTGTAATATTTAATGTTTGTTCTATGGTAGGTATAGCTTGTAAAACATCATAGCGCATTTTTAAATAGGTAATAATGGTTAAATCTTTTCCCTCTTTGACTATTTCTGCTTTGAATGGATCAAAGTTCTCTTGAGGTTTAAACTCCATTTTCATAGGATAGAGGAGCTCATGCTCTAAAAAAATTACAGGATCATTAAGTGCAATGGCAGCTTTAAGGCCATAGTAAGCGTATGTAGCATTACTAGCAGCCAAAACTATAAGGCCAGGAATTGCAGTGTAGATCGTCTCATAGCTCTCGCTATGCTGGGCAGCTAATTGTTTTGATACGCCTCCTGGCATACGAATTGTTAAGGGTATTGTCATTTTACCACCACTCATATAGCGAAACTTTGCAGCATGGTTGATGATCTGATCTAAAGCAAGTAGGCTAAAATTGACTGTCATAATCTCAGCAATAGGACGAAGTCCTGCTATTGCCATACCAATGGCATTGCCAACGATGCTAAGCTCTGCAATTGGTGTATCAATTACGCGTTTAGCTCCATATTTTGCAAAAAGTCCTTCACTTACTCTATAACTTCCACCATAACGCCCTACATCTTCACCAAGGATTACTACACTCTCATCTGCTGCCATCATCTCATCTATAGCGTTATTTAGAGCTTCACGGTATAACATTGGTGCATTCCTTGCAATATACATCTTCATAAAGTTCATTGATGGGTGGCTCTGGGGAGTTTAGGGCAAATTCAATAGCCTCTTGGATAACTTTTTGCACCTTTTGATCTGCTTCATCAAAATATTCAGGCGTTACAAGTCCCTCTGCAATGGCTCGTTTTTTAAGATTAATTATTGGATCGCGAGATTTGAAAATCTCTATTTCTTCTTCACTACGATACTTGCCATTATCACTCATAGAGTGTCCTTCATAACGATAAGTCTCAGCCTCAATAAAGTAAGGTCCAAGACCATTTTCTATGTATTCCTTAGCTTGTGTTACTGCCTTGTAGACTTCACACACATCCATTCCGTCAATCCGCTTTGTGGGCATAAAGTTTCGTGCTTTGTTGTAGAGCTCTTCAAATGGGCTCACCCAGCCAATTCTTGTGCCAATGGCATAGTAGTTATTTTCACAAAAGAATATGAGAGGTAGTTTCCAAGCTGCTGCAATATTGATGCTTTCAAAAAAGGCACCTGCATTGCTAGCGCCATCGCCAAATATTGCAAAGACACCCGCTTTTTCTCCTTGAATTTTCCTAGCATATGCACATCCTACAGCAATAGGTAAGTGTCCAGCTACTATCGCATCACCTCCATAAAAGTTAAGATTGGGCTCAAAAAGGTGCATAGAGCCACCTTTGCCTTTACTTACTCCTGTAACTTTGCCAAAAAGCTCTGCCATAATGAGCTTAGGATCCATACCTCTAGCAATTGCTAGCACATGTTCGCGATAGTGCGTGAAAACATCACCTTTGTCAAATGCTTGCATACTCCCAACACTGCAGGCTTCTTGCCCTATATCTAGGTGCAAAAATCCTGCAATGTTGCCCTGCATATACTGCTCTTTGGCCGCAAGCTCAAACTCACGGCCAAGTTTCATGAGATAATAAAATTTCTCTACTCTTGCACTATGCATTGCTAAACTCCTCTAATGCCTCCTCTACTGGCGTCATATACATAAGAGCAGGACCTCCATGCATGAGCACTGCTTGCATAGCAGCTTCTAGTATCTCATCTTTGCTAGCTCCTGCATCCAGGGCTCCTTTGACATGCAATGCTATGCACCATTCACATTGGGCAGCTACTGCCAAACCTACATTGACAAGCTCTTTTTGCTTGGTATCAAGTGCACCAGCCTTTTCTACATTTGTCATGAAGTTAAGGAATGCTTTGATGTTTTCTGGTTGCTGTTGCTGGAGCTTGCCAATGAGTCGTTTAATCTCTTCAAGTTTTGTGGTCATTTTGCCCATTATTGCCTCCTTTTGGGTGGGTTATCTAATTATATAACTCTTTTCTTTAAAGAATGTAAAT
>WGAX01000021.1 GCA_015494595.1 Nitratiruptor sp. | reverse complement strand
CTGGATTAAAAGGGAGTATATCCCTAAAGAGCGGTTTGCATAGGCTGGATCGTAGTAGAAGTAGATTGAGCTTATACCATCTTCTAAAATGTCGATTAAATCTACTCCAATGAGCCTATCTTCATCGAAGTAGAGCACCTCTTTGCCAAAATCGTGGGCTCCTACTACAAACTCCTCATAGTATGTTTGCAAATCTATTTCGTAGTAGCTCCAACCGCTCTTTTGCTCTTTGAATTTGTGATAGCGGTTGTAAAGCTCCACATGCTCATAGGTTAAAGAGGGCTTTTGCATATAGACTTCTGTTTGGGCATTTTTCTTGATCGCTCTTTTTTGGCTGCGGCTAGGCTTGAAATTCTGTACATCTATACGAATGCTTTTGCACTCTTTGCACCCTTTACAGATCGGATAGAAGTAGGAGTTGCCAAAGCGTCTCCATCCCCGCTGAATCAAAGCGGTAGCCAGTTTTTTAGTAGCGTTTGGGATGTAGCGATAATACATCCTTGTTTTACGGTCAGGCAGATAGGCACACTCGCTATCGAGGGTGCAAAAGTCTATAGAAAAGCTCTCTTGGCTCTTTTTCATCTATATTGGCAAAACCCTAATATTTTGGTATCCAAGTTTTTCACGCAATGTATGCTCAATCCCAAAAAGCGTGCCTGTTGTTGCACTTGCACACCCTACACACGCTCCCATATAGCGGATGTAAACATCGATAAAATCACCATTCTCTTTGATGTCAATAATCTCTAAATTACCTCCATCAAAGACGAGAAATTGACGAATATTCTCGTCAATCACCTTTTCAATCGCTTTATATTTCTCTTCAAAGGGAAGGTCTGCAAAATTGACTGTTTGATTTTCGCTCATAGACTGCTCCTAAATAAGATAATTTTTATCCTATTTGATTATAACATAATTAAAAGCGATTTGGTTGCGGTGCATTAATAAGGCTAAAAAACTCCTCTCTTGTTTTGATATTCTCTTTAAAAACACCTCGCAGTGCTGAGCTTACAGTAGTAGAGCAGATCTTTTCCACGCCTCGCATCTCCATACACATATGACGAGCCTGTATAACTACGCCTACCCCTTTTGGATTGATTGTTTGCATTAGGGCATCAGCAATCTGCTCAGTCATCTGCTCTTGGATTTGCAGTCTTCTTGCAAAGACATTAACCATTCTTGGAATCTTAGAAAGCCCCACCACTTTGCCATTTGGAATGTAGGCTACATGAGCACGCCCGATAATGGGCAGAAGATGGTGCTCGCACAAAGAGTAAAACTCAATATCCCGTACCAAAACCATCTCATCATTGCTGGAAGTAAAGAGCGCTTCGTTTAAGATCTCTTTGGGATCTTGGTTGTAGCCTTGTGTAAGATGCAAAAAGGCTTTGTAGACTCGCTGTGGAGTTTTGATAAGACCTTCTCTGTTGGGATCTTCCCCTATAATCTCTAAAATAGTACGCACTGCATTTTCAAACTCTTGCTGCTTAGACATTGTAGCTCCAAAATTTTTTTTAGATTTTAGCACAATATTTTGATAAAATAAGATTTAAAATTTTTTACAAAGGGATGATTGATGCAGATGCAAGCAAGCAAAGTCGATAATGCTAATGCAAAAGTTGAAGCCACGATTGCGCAAGAAGATATAGCAAAGAAGTCTGAAGCAATTGCAAAAAATCTTGCCAAAACAATGGAGATTCCAGGATTTCGGAAGGGAAAAGTACCTGTAGCTATTGTAAAGCAAAGGTATGGAGATAAAATTAAGCAAGATGCTGAAGCAGAGCTTATAAGAGAAGTACTTGATAAAGCCTTTGATGAGCTAAACATCAACAAAGAGGATATGCTTGGTGAGCCTCTATTTAGCAAGTTTGAAAGAGGTGAAGAGGCGATTGTAATGGAGATGGAGATAGGTTTGCGTCCTCAAATTGAGTTAGAGGGGTATGAAGAGCTTATTCCTGCGTTTGAGGAGCCAGAAGTTACAGAAGAGGAGGTAGAAAAGCGTCTGCAAGAGTTGGCAGAATCTATGGCGCAATTTGTGGAAAATCCTAAACGAAAAGTAGCAAAAAAGGGAGATTTGGTAGTAATAGATTTTGAAGGTACTTTAGAAGATGGTACAAAAATTGAGGGAGGAAGTGCCAAAAATTTTGAGCTTCGCCTTGGAAGCGGACAGTTTATTCCCGGCTTTGAAGAGCAGATTGAGGGGATGAAAAAGGGTGAAACAAAAACTATTGAAGTGACATTTCCTGAAGATTACCCCAATAAAGAGCTTGCTGGCAAAAAGGCAAAATTTGAGGTGACGCTGCATACAATTAAAGAGAAAGAGAAGCTAGAAATTAATGATGAGTTGGCTAAAAAGATGCTTCCACAAAACCCCGATGCCACTCTTGAAGTGCTTAAAGAGGAGATCAAAAAGCAGCTCAAAAGCGAAAAACTCTCTAAACTCTATAATGACGAGCTTAAACCAAAATTGATGGAAGCACTTGTTGAGAAGTATGAGTTTGATCTGCCAAACAACATCGTAGAGCAAGAGATCGATGTACAGCTTAACAACAAAGCAGCCCAAATGAGTGAAGAGGAGATCAAAGAGTTACGAGAAAACAAGGAAAAGGTTGAAGAGTTGCGTAAAGAGATTGAGCCAGAAGCGAGAAAAAGCGTTAAAGCCACCTTTATTGTAGATGCTTTGGCAAAAGCAGAAAATGTGGAG
>WGAX01000020.1 GCA_015494595.1 Nitratiruptor sp. | reverse complement strand
TCCAAGAAGTAAAACATTTAGCACAGCAGCTACAGTTGGCTTTTGCAAGTAAAAAGAGCTTACCTTTTTTTGCGCAGGTTGTTCAAAATAATCATCCTGTCTCACTGCAGGCTCTGCAAGAGGGGGATGAGTTTGAGCTGCAAGATATGCACTATCGTATTAGGGCAAAAGTGGTAAAAAAAGATGCCCTATAAACTCTTTGTTTATGGGACTTTAAAAAGGGGTTTAAGCAACCATCACTACCTTCAAAAGGCAAAATTTCTCTCTAAAGCTACTACTTTTGAGCCCTATCCTCTCATTGCTCCTAAAAAAACTTATCCCTATTTGGTAGACAAAAGAGGTGTAGGCAAGCGAGTAAAGGGGGAGCTTTATGAAGTAGATATTGTCACCCTTAAAAGGATAGATCGTTTGGAGGAGGCTCCAAGCTACTACAAAAGAGCTTTTATAGAGGTGGTAGATAAAAGAGGCAAAAAGCATAAAGCCTATACCTACTTTGTAGCTTTTGCGGTGCCTTTTTGGCAATTTGATTTTTTAGAAGAGTTTTTGCCCCCAAAGAAGTGATACCAAAAGATTTGCACCCTCTTGGCTTACTCTTCTCATAAGCTTTTCAAAAGGATCTTCCCTTTTCCAGCGGGGATGTTTCACTTTAGCAAGTTTTTGCAAAGCTGTTTTGGCTTCGTATATGGTGCCAACCCTATCAATGAGCCCCACTTTTTGTGCCTCTTTTGCCGTAAAGATATGCGCTTGTGCCCACTCCTGCTCCTTTTTGAGATCTAAACCTCTTGCTTTTGCCACATCAGTGATAAATTGTTGGTAGGTATTGGTAATAAGCCTTTGGAGCTCCTCTCTCTCCTCTTTTGTCCACTCTCTAAAAGGGGTACCTACCTCCTTATATTTGCCAGCCTTTACTACTTGGGGAGCAACACCTATTTTTTGCAGGAGTGCTTGGAGGTTTGCCCCTTCAAATATTACTCCAATAGATCCCACCGTACTCCCCGGATTGGCTATGATTTGGTTTGCCCAGATACTAGCATAGTAGCTTCCGCTTGCCAGCGTACCTGCAGCATAGGCAATAACAGGTTTTTTAGCCTGTAGCCTCTTTATGGCGTATGCGATTTCAATAGAGGGAGCCACTCCTCCCCCCGGGGAGTCAATCACAAAAAGCACCCCTTTAATATTGGGTTTTTGTGCCTCTTCTATATTGGCTAAGAGCTCTTTGCTTTCTAAAATCACTCCTTTGAGATCTATACGCATAAGATTTGGCTTTTGCATTACCTCTTTTTGTGATAAGCCAAAAAGAAGCAGCAGTAAAAGCAGTAGCAAAATACCCTTGGAATATTTTTGTAAATACTCCAGTAGTGCAGTAAGAGGCCAAAATATCTGGGAGAGAAACTCTTTGAGTCTATTTGTATGCTTTTCCATCGATAAAGACCTTTAATAGTGAGGTAGTATGTAAAATGGTATGTAAATAGATCTCTTCTAGATGCTCCAAATCTTTGGGAATGGCTACAACTTGCATAGAAGCTGGCTTTCCTATACTGATCTCTCCCCCCTCAAAACCTAAAATTTGATGTGCCGTTTTGGTAGCATTGATAAGAAGCTCTTTTGCAAAGAGTGTAGCATCTTTGTTGGGATGTACAAAAAGAGCGGCTTTAAGCTCTTCATACATATTAAGGGAGTAGTTGGAGCTAAGACCATCTGTAGCGATTGTATAAGGAAGAGGAGAGACCTTTTGTAAATCCAGTACACCATTACCAAGGAGCCGATTGGAGATGGGACAGTGGATAATAGCGCTTTGAAAACTTTTAATAAGCTTCCACTCCTCCTCTTTTGCCCACACCATATGCACAAATAGATTTTTTGTATTTTTGAAAAGCTCCAAAAATCGTATAGGCTCATTGATAGGCTTGCTCTGGTTTAAAAACTTTTTGAAAAACTTTAAAAATTCTCCCTTGCCACTATCTAGCCACTGCCTCTCAGCCATACTCTCTGCAAAATGCACACTTACTAAACACTCTTCTCTTTGTGCAATCTCTAGCACCTTTTTAGCCAAAATGTAGTGTACAGAGTAGGGGGCGTGAATGGCAATATCGGCTCTAAAGCGTCGGCTTTGAAGCTTTTTGCTTCTAGCAAAACGCTCTAAAAAGGAGGCATACATAGCATCTACCACTGCTGGATTAGAGCCAATTACCTCGTTGAAGAATCGAACATATAAAGGAGATTTGGCTAAAACTTCCATCTCCTCCCCATAGCTGCTAATCTCTCCAATGGCAGAAGTGCCAGAGTTGATCAAAGTATCTATTGCACTTTGAATGCACTCTTCATTACACCTTTGTAAAAGTCTCTCCCTATGGGCTATGACACTATTGAGCCAAGAAATAAAATCTCCATAGCTTAGCGTTGCTTCATTAGCGCTAAATTCTAAATGGATATGAGGGTTTGCAAATGTTGGCAGAAGCAAGGAGTCGCTATAATCATATACGGTAGCATTGGGGTAGTCTTGAAGAAGATTGTCAAAACTATCAATTGCTATAATCTTCTTATTAAAAGCTACTGCCTGATCTCGTAGGATGATATCGGGTGTCAGAATATATTTAGCCCGTAAAATCTTCACTAAAATCTCCTTTATTTAGCAAAAAAACTGGTATAATCATAACTAAAATTTTACCTAAAGGAAAAGAGATGAAAGTAATGGTTATTCAAGGTCCCAATCTCAATATGCTAGGCATTCGTGAGCAGCAGATTTATGGGATGATGAAACTCGAAGAGATTCATACCCAGATGAAAGCCTTTGCTGATGCAAATGGGATGGAGATAGAGTTTTTCCAAAGCAATTTTGAGGGTGAGCTTGTGGATAAGATCCAAGAGTGTATGGGTGAAGCTGATGGAATTATTATCAACGCAGGAGCCTATACGCACACCTCTATTGCCATTCGTGATGCAATTGCTGCGGTACAGTTACCAACAATTGAAGTGCATTTAAGCAATGTCTACAGAAGAGAGGAGTTTCGCCATAAAAGTATGCTAGCACCTGCATGTGCAGGAGTCATTACCGGTTTTGGTCCATTTAGCTATCACTTAGCAATGGTTGCAATGAATCAAATTTTCCAAGAGATTCAAGCTATTAAAGCACAACAGCAGCAACAAGCACAACAAGGATAGTTTTGCACTATATTCTCAAAGATGAGAATGCGATCTACTATGAGGTAGGTTTTAGCTGCGATAATGCTCTGCTGATAGTGGTAGGTGAAGAGAAGTATTTTATTACAGATCCTAGATATACCACTGAAGCAAAAGAGCACATAAGAGGGGCTGAAGTTATAGAAGCTAAGGAGCTTGTAGGAGCTGCTAGCGCTCTTCTTCGGCGCTTAAAGCCAAAAAAGCTCTATTATGATCCAAAGGAGCTTGGATGCATTGAGCTTGCAGCTTTGCAAAAGCTTCCCTTGGTGCTGGCAAAAAGGCCCCATCTCTCTTGGAAAAAGCGTATGATTAAAACCGAAGAGGAGATAGAGCTTTTGCAAACCTCTGCTAGGCTTAATAGAAGGGCCTTTGATGATTTTGCCTCTTTTTTGTGCGAAGCTGAGGGGATGAGTGAGAAGAGGCTGCAGTTTGAGGCCAAAAGGGTGCTTAGCCGTTATGGAGAGTATGATCTGAGTTTTGAGCCAATTGTTGCGCTCAATGAGAATGCAGCAAAACCTCATGCAACTGCAAGCAGCAAAAAATTACAAAGAGGTGATCTACTCTTATTTGATGCAGGAATCAAATATCGGCGTTACTGCTCTGATAGGACGCGTACCAGTTTTTATGGTAAGGATATAAAGTTTACAAAGGAGCAAAACTTTTCTTCAAAAAGAGTCCAAAAGGCTTACGATATAGTACGAAAAGCCCAAGAAGAGGCGATAAAACGAGCAAGGCCTGGTATGATGGCAAAAGAGATTGATAGGATTGCAAGAGATATAATTGATAAAAGTGAGTTTCAAGGTACTTTTGTACACTCATTAGGCCATGGCGTAGGGCTTGATATTCACGAAATGCCTTTTATTAACTCCAAAAATGAGCAGATTTTAGAAGAGGGGATGGTCTTTACCATAGAGCCTGGTATCTATATTCCCAATGAGTTTGGTATACGCATAGAGGATATGGTAGTCTTACAAGAGAGCTATGCCAAGGTGTTATAATTGAAAAAGATATTGACAGATGAGCTTACGCTCTTTTTTTTTCCTACATTTCCCAAACGCTTTGCTACGCAAAAGAGGGGTAAGCGTGTAGTACTTGGGATTGGAGGCAATATTGGCAATAGCATAAGAAGATTTAAGAAGTTACTGCTTCTTTTTGCTCATCATCCACGGGTTAGATTGGTGCAGAGTGCTCCTATACTCAAAAATCCTCCTTTTGGCTATAAAAAGCAGCCAGATTTTTACAATACACTTTTTGTAGTGGATACGACTCTATCCCCATTTAGATTGCTGCAGTTTCTCCTTTATATAGAGAAGCGCTTTAAACGAGTCAGAACTTTCAAAAATGCCCCAAGAACGCTAGATATTGATATAATATTCTATGAGGATAAAAAAGTGCAAACGAAAAAACTTATTATACCGCATCCCCAGTGGCACACAAGAGATGCTGTGACAATTCCTCTAAAATATATGCTGGAGAGAAGATGAGATTTATTGCAATTACCAGCGGCAAGGGCGGGGTAGGTAAAAGTACAATTGCTGCCAATATCTCCTACCTTCTATCGATGTATGGATATAGAGTAGCCCTTTTTGATGCAGATATTGGATTAGCCAATCAAGATATTATTTTGGGCGTGAAGCCAAAATATACTCTTATTGACCTTTTAGAGGGTCGAGCAAATATGGAGGAGGTAGTTGTAAAGATTAATAATAACTTCTTGCTTATTCCAGGGGAGAGTGGTGATGAGATTTTGCGCTATAAAAATAGGGATATTTTAGAGAAGTTTTTTGAAGGGTTAAAAGTAATTGGGGAGTTGGATTTTTTGATTATCGATACAGGAGCGGGGATTGGTGAGAGTGTAAGAAGCTTTGTGGCTGCTGCTACAGATACGATTATTGTTACAATGCCAGATCCCTCTGCTATAATGGACGCTTACTCTATGATCAAATTTTGCGCTAAATCCCATGAAGAGCTCTTTTTAATAGTTAATAATGTGCGCTCCCAAAGAGAGGCAGCAGAGATCTATCAAAAGCTTGAGAATGTGGCCAAAAAACATATCAAATCAAATCTTAAGCTGGAGTTTTTGGGTTTTATAGAGAGAAGTAGTTTGATAGAGGAGAGCAGCAAAAAAAGAGAGCTTCTTGTTAAATCCCATCCATCTTGTGTAGCAGCTATTGAGATGGCAAATATTGTCAAAAAGCTTACAAACTCTTTGACAAAAAATGGTGAGCATATCAAAGAGACGCCAAATATTGCAATCTTTTTCAAAAGGTTGCTGCAACAGATCTGAGGAGAAAGGGTGAAAGTTTTACTTGCAATGAGCGGGGGCGTAGATAGCTCCTATACTGCAACACTGCTGCAAAAAGAGGGATATGAAGTTATTGGAGTCTACTTTAAGTTTCATCCCAATGAAGAGTACCATCAAAAAAATATTGAAAACATCAAAAAAGTGGCAAAGCTCTTAGGTATTGAGTACTATATTGAAGATAGGATGCAAGAGTTTAGAGATCGTGTGTATCAGCCCTTTGTAGATGCATATATTGCAGGGCTTACGCCAAATCCTTGCGCTCTGTGTAATAGGGTGATGAAGTTTACTGAGCTTATCGCTTTTGCCGACAAGCTTGGTATTGAAAAGGTGGCTACTGGACACTACGCCAAAACAGATGGCAAATTTATCTATGAAGCCAAGGATAAGAGCAAAGATCAAAGCTACTTTCTCTTTAATCTTAAAAAAGAGTTTTTGCCTCGCACTATTTTTCCTCTTGGAGATATGCTAAAAGAGAATGTAAAAAAAGAGGCACTTAAAATTTCATTGTTACGATCCATTGCCGAGCAAAAAGAGAGTAGCGAGATCTGCTTCGTGGATCGTAGCTATATAGATGTGCTCAAAGAGCATACTGAAGTGGATAAACCAGGTGTAGTTGTCAATACAAAAGGCAAAGTAGTTGGCGAGCATAAAGGGTATATGCACTACACTATTGGCAAGCGCAAAGGCTTTCGGGTTCATGGAGCTAGAGAGCCCCACTATGTGCTTGATATTATCCCCCAAAAAAATATTATCGTCGTTGGTAATAAAGCCCAACTTGCAAAGCAAAGAGTGATTTTGCGAGGGCTTAATATGTTTATAGAGGAGAAATCCTTCGATGCCTATATCAAAGTGCGCTACAGAACCCATAAAGTGCCCTGCAGCGTCAAAATTGATGGCAGTGTGGCTGTGGTAGAGCTTAAAGAGCCGGTTTTTGGTCTTGCCAAAGGGCAAGCTGGCGTTTTATATGATGAAGAGAAGGTGTTAGGTGGTGGTTGGA
>WGAX01000019.1 GCA_015494595.1 Nitratiruptor sp. | reverse complement strand
ATTTTATGATCACAATACTATTTGGATGAGGATAGTTGGGAAAGTAGGAGATGAGGTTAATGTAATATTTAATGATGGTAGATCGATTAGATTGGTTGTAGCTACTAGTGATAGTGCTCAAAGCTTTAGTAGTAGCTTATCAATAAGTAGCTCTTCAAGCTCTGTAAGCCCTATATCAAGTAGTTCTTCTAGCAGCTCCTCTTTAAGCTGTCCAGAGGGGTATGAAGAGATTGATGGAATCTGTATGCCAATAAGCCAAAGCTCTAGTGTTTCATCAGAAAATAGCTCACTCTTTAGCTCTTCTAGTAGTTCATCTATTAATTGTCCAGATGGCTTTAAGTATGTAGATGGAGGCTGTGTAGCGATGAGTCAAAGCTCTAGCAGCTCTTCTAGTATTGATACTTCAGAAGATACTGCCCAACAGCTAGCTGGAAGAGTGTTGGATATTAGCGGATATTTTGCTTATTATGGTGATTTAAACAATTATGATCCGTTTGCTTGGGTTTATCTTAGTAGAGGTGGCAGAACTTTTGTAAAATTGGAAGGAATGGATGAGCAGACAGGCAGATTAAAATGGACAAGTTTGGAGGATTATTTTGATAGGATAACATATACAAATGGTGCGATAGAAGTTGGTAATATTATTGATTGCTCTCTTTTAGAGATTTCTGGATGTGTAAATCCCCCAGATTCGATAATAGGTATTTTAAAAAAGATAGAAAATAGAAAGCTTCCAGTTGCCGGCTATTTTGCCTACTATGGTGATTTAAAAAATTATGATCCTTTTGCTTGGGTATATGTGAGTGCAAGCGGTAATTTGCTCGTAAAATTGCAAGGTATGGATCCAAAAACCGGCAAGCTTCGCTGGGAGTATCTTATTGGCAGTGGGAAAAGAAAAATTAAAAGTGTAGAGATAGTGGGCGATAAAATCTATATTGGAGATGTGGTAGAGGATGAAATTTTGCCCTCTCCCCCTTTATAGAGCCAAAGTTTAGCTATTTTTTTAAGCTTTTCAGGATTTTCTGAGGCAAAAAATTTTATTGTGGGACTTTTTGTAGAGGGCATTGCAAGCCCTCTTTGCTCCAAATACTCTACAATTGCTTCGCCTGAGTGAATAAGAGTGGTTTTGTAATCAAAATAGTTGCTAATCGCATCAGCAATAAGTGGAAAGTGGGTACAGCCTAGGATTATAGCATCTGGTCGGAGATTTCCAAAGTAGTGGCACATTGTAGCCTCTAAAATCTCTCCCTCAAAAATCTCCTCCTCTACCAGCGGTACAAAAAGTGGAGTAGGTTTTGCGATGAGATTATGAAAATTTTGCTTCCTAAGTAGTGTTTGATACTGGTGGCTGCTGATAGTTGCATTAGTGCCGATTATAAGGATGAGGCTGTTGGGATCGATACGTTTTGTAACTGCCAAAACGCCTGGCTCAATCACACCAACCACAGGGAAGGGTGCTACCTCTTGAAGCTCTTGTATTGCATAAGCACTCACTGAATTACACGCAGTAATTAAAATATCAATATCAAAGTTTTTGAAAAACTCCAAAGCCTCTAAAGAGTAGCGAATGATTGTGTTTTTATCTTTGGAACCATACGGGACGCGCGCAGTATCGCCGAAGTAGATAATCTCATCAAAAAGCTTATGCTCAAGAAGACTCTTAACAACTGTCAGCCCTCCAACCCCACTATCAAATACGCCTGCACGCAAGGGGTTATGCCCCTTCATTCATAATAGATAAAAACTCTTGGTTATTTTTGGTTTTGAGCATTTTAGAGTATAGAAATTTCAAAGCCTCTACTTCATCCATTGATTGCATTGCATTGCGTAGTGCCCAGATTTTTGGCAATGTATTTGGATCAACCAAAAGCTCCTCTTTTCTTGTACCAGATTTGAGCACATCAATTGCAGGATAGATTCTGCGATCTGCTATGCGTCTATCAAGTACTATTTCGCAGTTACCAGTACCTTTAAACTCTTCAAATATTACTTCGTCCATTCTTGAGCCAGTATCAATAAGGGCAGTAGAGATAATAGTTAGACTTCCCCCCTCTTCAATATTTCTAGCAGCTCCAAAAAATCTCTTTGGCTTATGCAAGGCATTGGCATCTACACCACCACTGAGTACCTTACCGCTTGAGGGTGTAACAGTATTATAAGCTCTAGCAAGTCTAGTGATGGAGTCAAGTAAAATAACCACGTCTTTGCCCATCTCCACGCGGCGCTTCGCCTTTTCTATAACAAGCTCTGCCACGCGTACATGGTTTTTGGCTGGCATATCAAAGGTAGAACTGTAGACTTCACCTTTGACGCTGCGCTCCATATCTGTTACTTCTTCTGGGCGCTCATCTACAAGCAAAACTATAAGCTCAACTTCCGGATGATTTTTTGCAATACCGTGAGCAAGCTCTTTCATAAGCTCTGTTTTCCCACTTCTTGGAGGTGCTACAATGAGTGCTCTTTGTCCTTTCCCAATAGGAGTGAAGAGATCTAGCACTCTCCCGGTGAGCCTCATTGGATCGTATTCGAGCTTCAGGCGCTCTGTTGGATAGAGTGGAGTGAGGTTATCAAAGAGTGGACGTTTTTTGGACTCTTCAGGTGGCAGATAGTTGATAGCTTCAATTTTGAGCAAAGCGTAATAGCGCTCTTGATCTT
>WGAX01000018.1 GCA_015494595.1 Nitratiruptor sp. | reverse complement strand
AGTTATTCCTATCGAAGTGGCTGTGAAGAATGATTGTCTATTCCTCATTCCTGAGCCTAAATCTCCACATGGTGTGGATGTAAGTCCAGATGGACGCTATATCGTTGTGTGTGGTAAACTCGATACCCACGCTACGGTGTATGATTTCAAAAAGATTATGGAAGCTGTAAAAAATCACGATTTTGCCGGTAAAGACCCATACGGTATACCAATTATCGATATGAAAAAAGCGATGCACTGTCAAGCCGAGCTTGGCTTGGGGCCTCTGCACAACCAGTATGGACCAAAGTGGAAAACAGAGGGTGAGATCTATACATCACTCTATGTTGATAGCCAAGTTGTCAAGTGGAACTATCTCACATGTGAAGTTAAAGATAGAGTCAATGTTAACTACAACATCGGTCACCTTTGTGGAATGGAAGGTAAAACAGAAGATCCGCAAGGCGAATATATTATTGCGCTTAACAAACTAGCAATTGATAGATTTAATCCAATTGGACCTCTTCATCCACAAAACCACCAGCTTATCGATATTAGCGGTAAGAAGATGAAGCTACTATACGATATGCCGGTACCTCTAGGCGAGCCTCACCAAGCAGTGGCAATTAGAGCTAGTAAGCTCCATCCAGAAGTGCGCTATCCAATGGGAACAAATCCATTCACTGGTAAAATCCATGAGGGTAAAACACTTGCTGGACAAGAGAAGATTGTGCGCAAAGGCAACCATGTCTATGTCTATGGTACACTTGTTAGAAGCCATATCAATCCAGAGCATGTGACAGTCAATAAAGGCGACATTGTTACATTCTATCTTACAAACCTAGAGCGTGCAGAAGATGAAACACATGGATTTACAGTGGATTGGTACAATGTGCATGCTTCATTAGAGCCTGGTAAAACTGTGGCAGTGACTTTCAAAGCTGACAAAGAGGGTGTATTTCCGTACTACTGTACAGAGTTTTGCTCTGCATTGCACTTAGAGATGATGGGATACCTACTTGTTAAAGACCCAAATAAAGTCTATAAATCTGTCAAAAAGATTAAGCTCAAAAAGATGAGCAAAGAGCAGCTTATGAAAGAGTATGAAAAAACAGTCAAGCTCAATGAGGCTACCAAAAAAGTGATTCAAAGCGTGGTGAAATTCCTCAAAGAGAACCATTACGAAAAATATCCTGTTGTTAAACAGCTTGTAGAAGACGCTATGGATCAGTTTAGCAAAGTGGCAGCAGAAGAGAAAAAAGCAGAAGAAGCACTCAAAAAAGGCGATATAGAAACAGCTATTAACTTCCAATATCAAGCATGGCAATATTTGGTTAAAACTGCCGATGTTGGTATCAGAGCAAAAGACTTGCTAGTTAAAAAACTTGCTACTCCAATGAGCGAAGCTGCAAAAAGAGGTGAGGCAGCATTTGCAGAAGGTGGATGTAACGGATGTCATGTTATTGGTAAAGTAAGCTCTGGACCAGATTTGGTGGGAGTGCTTAAACGCCATGAAAATGGTGAAAAATGGGTATATGAATTTATCAAAAACCCAGCTAGCAAATATAACGATCCATATGTCAAAGCGATGATTGACTACTTCAACCTCAGAATGCCTAATCAGCATATGAGCGATCAAGAGATCAAAGACATCATCGAATACCTCAAATGGGTTGACCAAAACGCCAACCTCTTCTAATCCAAAAGAGGCCTTGTGCCTCTTTTATTATTATCTTTATTATTTGATTTAAAAGCCATTACCTTGCTATTTTGATAATATAATCAAATAATAAAGATAATTTTTAGTAATGGTTGACCTAAGTCATACGCATATTGGCAAAAAATATTGTATGATTGTAACAATAACCTAAAAGGATAGATGATGAAGAAGTACCAAATCTATGCATTGATTGCTTTGGCAATTTTGCTTTATTGGTTTGTTATTCCTGCAGTTCTCACTCACGATGTAAATTACTTGGCAAAGCAGGGTAAAGCGGATAAGATTCCAGCGATCTCTTACAAAGTGTGGGATTACTATATGAAAGGGCGCTATGTAAGCCCCAATACCCCGCCAGAAGCATTGGATAAAAACAAAAATCCGATCTTAAAAAAGATGATTGAGTATAATGCAGAGATTGGTGTAGCCAGTGCGCCTATTTGGTATGTCTCACTTGAGGCACCGAACTATCCAAAAGATGCTTTCCCAGAAGGTATTCCTGTGTACTACCACTTCGATGGATTTAGTGGTGATGTGCACGAGATGAATACCATCAATCACTTTATCGGTATGGATCCGATGGAAAGGGGTGCGCCATATCTTAGAATGATTGCGCCCTATGTGTTGGTGCTGTTGGCATTTGCGTATGTGCTCTTTATCCTCTATGATTGGAAATGGCTTAACTACATTATGTGGATAGCTGTAGCACTGCCACTCATTTTTTTAGGATTTTATGCCTATTGGCTCTATTGGTTTGGGCACAATATGCACGATTGGGGAGCTTTCAAAATCAAGCCCTTTATGCCTACAGTCTTTGGAGATGGTAAAGTGGCGCAGTTTACTACCCACTCCTATCCGACTCTTGGTTTTTGGCTATTGCTTGCGATTAGTGTATTGACACTTTTGGCAATTATCTCCAAAAACAAATATCTCAAAGAGAAAGCGGCATAATGAAAGCAACGCTCCTGCTATTATTTATAGTTGATATGCTCTTTGCCAATGTATTGCAAGATGCAATTGACAGGGCAAAAGCAGGAGCAAGACTTGATCTGCCAAAAGGGGTATTTAAAGGCTCTATTCATATTAATAAACCTTTGATGATTGTAGGACACGGAAGCGTTATTGATGCGCAGGGCAAAGGCACAGTCATTACGATTACCAGCTCCAATGTGACGCTTAAAAACCTTACCATTCGCAATAGCGGCTCAGAGCATGAAAAGATTAATGCTGGCGTTGCTGTGAAAAATGCAGCCTTTGTGAGGATTGAGGGGTGTAGGATTATTGATTGCCTTTTTGGAATCGATTTGCAAAATGTGAAAAACTCCACCATCAAAAATAACTACATCACCTCCAAACCCTTTGCTTTGGGTATTAGAGGTGATGGGGTGAGGCTGTGGTATAGCAACGATAACATTTTGCAAAACAATCATCTTTACAAAAGCCGAGATTTTGTGGTCTGGTATAGCCACGGCAACTTGATAGAGGGCAACAGAGGCGAATATGGGCGCTATAGCCTCCATTTCATGTATGCTGGTAAAAATATCGTTAGACACAATGTTTATAAACACAATAGTGTGGGAATTTTCTTTATGTATTCTAAAGATACTATTGCCAGCGATAATCTTATAATGAGCTCCCTTGGCACCACAGGGATGGGCATAGGGCTTAAAGATGCCTCTAACTTCACCATAAAAAACAATACTATTCTTTATTGTGCCAAAGGGATGTACATCGATCGGAGCCCCTTTGAGCCGGGAGCTAGCAATAAGATTATAGGCAATAAGATTCTCTATAACGCAATAGGGATGCATTTTCACTCTTTGAGTGTAGATAATATTATTACTAGGAATATCTTTAAAGGCAATATGGAAAATGTGTATGACGATTCAGGACAGGGTCGTATTCACGCAGTACAGAATAGATGGTATGAAAATTTTTGGGATGACTATCAAGGGATTGATAAAGATGGTGATGGCATAGGAGATATTCCTTATATACTCTATTACTATGCGGATAAGCTTTGGCTGCTCAATCCCAATGTACGCTTTTTTTATGGATCACCTGTGATTAGTATTTTAAACTTTTTATATAAATTGGCTCCAATCTCTGAGCCGATAAAGCTACTAAGCGATCCCAGACCGTTGATGTATGAAGAGGGGGTGTTATGAAAAAAAGAAGAGATTTTTTAAAGCAGATTGCAGGGCTTGGCGTGCTAGGTCTTGCAGCTGCTGGGGCAATTGTAGGGGGTGAAGCGTTATTAGCGAGGGAAGAGACGCCTCTAAGACCACCAGGGGCTATGCCAGAGCATCAATTCTTGGCGCTTTGTATTAAGTGTGGGCAGTGTTTACAGGTGTGTCCTTATGATGCCATTAGATTAGAGGATTTAAATGGCAAAGCAGGTGTTGGCACAGCCTATATCGATCCAGATAAAAGAGGGTGTTATCTATGTAAGGCACTACCTTGTATTTTGGCGTGTCCAAGCGGGGCACTAGATCATAGCATTGCAGATGATGTAAGAAAAGTGAAGATGGGTGTAGCAGTCGTTGCTAATGAGAATGCTTGCTTAGCTTTGCATAATAAGCCGGTGCCAAAGAGTGAAAAAGATCTTATCTATAAGCATACTACAGTGCTAACACCAAAAGAGAAAAGAGAAAAAAGAGTCTATGAGCTTCCAAATCCAAGCGAAAAGCGTCAACTCCAAGTGGATCTGCTTAAAAAAGTGGAGCAGTATGTGGGGAAGTCCTGCACTATTTGCGCCGATTTATGCCCTTATCCTGAGCCTGAGCTTGCTATTGGAATGGTAAAAAAGGGCTCTGGTTATATTCCTCAAATTCGTGAAAAGTGTGTAGGGTGTGGGGCCTGTGTGGAGCTTTGTCCTACTGATGTGCTCAAAATAGTTCCTCACAAAAGTTATGAGGAAGTTTATAAAAAGGCTAGAGTATGAAAAAGCTAGTAGTAATGGTGGCAGCTTTGCTGCTTATAAGCGGATGTGAAAAGAAAGAGCACAAAGAGGAGACTAAATCAGAGGCACCAGCCAAGATTAAAATTACAGAGGGTGTGGTAAAGAAGCAAAAGGCAGAAGCTAAAAGTGTAGACAAAGGGGAGTTTTACTACTCCTATCAAGAGAAAAAAGAGTCCCCAAAAGCAACAGAGGATGAGGGAAGATATACAAAGCTTGGGGCTTATAGACATATTTTGAACAACTACCAAAAGGTGCAAATTTCTCTTCTTGCAAATAAGCTAAGCAAAGATTTTCTGATCTATTGCTCAGCCTGTCACGACGATTATGCCAATGGTGTGATTGGTCCGTCGCTGCTTGGCAAAGATGGGGAGTATATCTATAAGCAGCTTCAAGATTTTAAAAGTGGCAAGAGAAAAAATGTGTTGATGGTGCAGCTTGTAAGACAGCTTAGTGACAAGAAGCTAAAAGCCATTGCCGATGAGGTGGCAGCCTTTAACAAAAAGGTGCAAAAACTTCTAAAGGATAGCAAATGATACGACATATTATAGCACTTATTGCAGCAGCTCTCACAATATGGGCAATTCTGTTTATGGCAAGACTTGATAGTGAAGTGCATAGACTGCAGATGATTAAAGAGATTATTGCAAAGTCCAAACAGGAGGTGCCTGTAACTAAAAAAGTGCAGCCCCAAAAACCGCAAAAGCCAAAAGAGAGTGAAGAGGAGAGAAAGCTTAAAGTCCTCAAAGAGAAAGCTGGCAGAATGAGCGCTTTTGAGGTGAGTCCACTCTATAGACGCAACTGTGCCTCTTGTCACGGTATCAATGGAGGAGGGGTGATAGGTCCAAAACTTATAGGCAAAAGCAAAGAGTATATCTTGCAAGCGCTTAAAGATTTCAAAAGCGGTAAACGCAAAAACTATGTGATGTATGGACTGTTGCAGCAGATGGATGAGAAAGAGTTGGAATCTTTGGCGCAGGAGATTTCCCAATTTGCCCAAAAACTACAAAACGCACAATAGGGGGATAGCGTGGACAAATATAACTGGAGCGTGCGGGAGATTATTGGTGCGCCTCTTCTCTCCACGCTTTATTACAGAACAAAAGAGGGAAAAATTCGCCCCACTTGGCGCTTTTGGAGATGGCTTAGCATCATTGTTATTAATTTAGTTTTTTTCCTTTCTTACCATATCGATATTCAGTTTTTAGAGGGTACGCTTACCGGCTCAAGGCTGCTTGGATTTCACTTGATTGATCCCTTTGCGGCTTTAGAGATTTTGGCAGCCCAGCACCATGTGCATACCAATATTATTATTGGTGTTTCTACCATTGTTGGATTTTACTTTTTGGTAGGGGGAAAAGCCTTTTGTGGTTGGGTCTGTCCTTATGGGCTGCTGAGTGAAATAGGGGAGTATTTTCACCAAAAACTTGTGAGCAAACATCTCATCAAAGAGCACAAATTCAATCCAAGAGTGCGCTACATCTTTTGGGTGATTTTTTTAGCAGCAGCTGCAATTGATGGGTATATGGTCTTTGAGGTAATTAATCCTGTGGGGATTTTGAGTAGGTTTATCGTCTATGGCTGGAGTCTGGCCATTGTGTGGGTATTGGTGATACTGGCTTTTGAGATTTTTTATTCAAGAAGAGGTTGGTGCAAATATGTCTGTCCCATAGGCACAACTTACAGCTTCATTGGATGGGTGAGTCCGATGAAAGTGCAGTGGGATATGGACAAATGCGATCACTGTGCAGCCTGCTTTATCGCCTGTCCAGAAGAGCATGTGCTTGAGCGCTTTAAATCCAAGTATGATGAGGAGCGCAAAGAAAAGGGCATCACAAAAGAGTTTGTTAAAGATGGTGATTGTATAATGTGTGCAAGATGCTTTGATGTATGCCATGAAGATGCGTATAACTTTGAGTTTAGGCTAAAGAATCTTGTATGATAGTAATCAAAGAGGCTACCAAGAGATTTTTGGATACCAATGTATTAGATCATATCAACCTAACTATTGCAAAAGGTGATAAGATTGCCTTGATGGGACCAAATGGAGCAGGCAAAACTACACTTGTGCGCACCATTCTTGGTTTTTATCATCTAGATAGTGGAGAAGTGAGAGTAGAGGGGTTTGATCCTGTAAAAAATAGGGTAGAGGTGCTAAGGCGCACCAGCTTCATCCCCCAAACGCCCCCTCCAATTAAGCTGAGCCTCAGTGAGCTTATGGAGT
>WGAX01000017.1 GCA_015494595.1 Nitratiruptor sp. | reverse complement strand
TTATTCCATCTTTTAAGCTTCTTGGCATTGACACCAAATCTTTTTGCAATTTTCAAAATAGTATCCCCCTTCCTCACTCTATACACTCTATGCCTTCTTCGTTTATGTTTAAAAAATCTATTTCGATGTTTGTTTGCTACAAGAGGGATAAGCAGACGCTGCCCGGGATGTAGAAGATGGGAGTGCAGCTTATTAAATCTTTTCAAAAGGGCAACTCTTATTCCAAATCTTCTTGCGATGGTATAGAGAGAGTCACCCCTCCTCACTCTATAAGCTAGAAAACCTCTGGCTCTATTGTTAGAGGGCTTGTAATATCTTTGAAAATCTGGATATTTAATTTTTGGAATATAGATTGCATAACTTTTTACATCAGGAGGGGTAAACCCTCTTATAAGATGGGGATTAAGATAACGCAGATACCTATAATTGAGTCTTATCTTTTCACTGACATAAGAAAGTGACTCACTCCCTTTTACATTAACTGGCATAATCTCATACTCTTCGCCTCGTGTCAAAATATATGCTAAATCTCCATTGAGACTATACTCTCTATCATTCGCCATCAGAGCTAACATAACAATTTTATACAGATACTCTCTACTCTCTCTTGGCAAATATTTTTTATGCTCATCTACAAGCACCATTACATCATCTGTGCCAGCTCGTTGTATTGCTCGCAGTACTTTTCCCTCTCCCGCATTATAAGCAAGAGCTGCTAAGTACCATTTACCAAACATTGTGTGTAGATCAGTTAAATATCTAATTGCAGCCCTAGTAGATTTATAGGGATCTTTTCTCTCATCAACAAACATATCTACTCTTAAACCATACTTCCTTGCAGTACTTGACATAAATTGCCAAATCCCAACAGCCCGCTTAACAGATCGAGCATGAGTAGCAAAATTGGACTCTGCCATTGCCATAAACAAAAAGACATCAGGAATATCATAGGCATTCATAATTTTTACAAGGTCGGGAACAAAATAGGTCTCTACACGGTTAACATCAAAAAAGTGGTGATTTTTATATTTTGCATAGCGCTTTTTCAGTTTTAAAAACTTCTTGCTATGCAAAAACTGCAGAGGAATATCCAAACTTTGCATAATATGATGCTCAATAGAGACATTCTCTTGCTCAAATGAAGCCCAGAGCAGCTGCCATACCATTATAATTAGAATGAGGACTCGCATACAACTCCTTTGTGTTGTATATTATATCACGATAGTTGAAAAAGTCTCAAGGCATTTTGCGTCGTTTGCTCTTCAATCTCTTCAACTGCTACCCCTCTTATATCTGCTACTCTCTTTGCTACATATACTACATATGCTGGCTCATTTCTTCTGCCTCTAAATGGCTCAGGAGTAAGATAAGGAGCATCTGTTTCTAATACAACTCTTTTAAGAGGAATCTTTGGCACAATCTCTACCAGCTTTTTGGCATTTTTAAAAGTTACCACTCCCCCTATACCATAGTAAAAATTCTCTTGCAATCCTAATAAAATCGGACTAGCGTTATAGCAGTGCAGCACCCCTTTTATGCTGCTACCATACCCTTTTAAAATCTCATAAGCATCCTGGCTAGCCTCTCTAATATGCACAATCAAAGGGAGATTGTACTCTTTAGCAAGCTCAATCTGCTCAATAAAGAGCTCTTTTTGTCTCTTTTTATTCTCTTCTTTTTGCTCTTTATCTTTTGGCAGTCTATAGTAATCAAGTCCACACTCCCCTACTGCTACACACTTTGGATGGGTAATAAATTTTTCTAAATAGCTTCTATCATACCTATCCATATCGTAAGGGTGCACTCCTACACCAAAATAGATATATTCATAACGCTCTGCTAACTCTACTGCTCTTGGCAGATCTTTTGGATCTGCTCCTGGAATGATCATCCTTTTCACACCTGCTTCTAGAGCCCTTTGAATCACCTCATCAACATCTTCATAAAACATCTTATGATCTAGATGGGTATGGGTATCTACTATCAACTGGCCTCCTTTAACATCTTTTTTGCAAACTCTTTAGCCTCTTGTGTAATTCTCTCTCCACTAATAATGCGGGCAATCTCCTCTACTCTTTGCGCTCCTTCTAGCTGCTCAACTTTACTTCTTTTACCCTCTTTTTTTACTACAAAGTGCTGGTTGGCAACAGAAGCAAGCTGAGCTTGGTGGGAGATTGCAAAAATCTGATAGTTTTTTGCCAACTCTTTTAAAATCTTTGCTACTGCCATCGACTCTTCACCGCTAATATTGGCATCAATCTCATCCAATATCAATACCCCTTCTCCCTCTTTGGCAGCTGCCAAAAAGGCTAAGCGTAATCTGTTATACTCTCCTGAGCTAATATCTTTAAAAGCTACCCCGTCTAATCGCACCTCTGCAATATCTACTCCTAAAGGGGTAAGCTCTTTTTGATGAAACTCTATAGAGGTTCTTGGGAGTTTAAGCTGCTTTACATACTCATTAACCTTTTGTAAGAGCTTTTGCCCCCCCTCTTTGCGGCTTTTGCTTATTTTTTTAGCCATATCTTCTAGCTTATAACGCAAAGCCTCTAGCTCCTTTTGTAGCGCCTCTTTGGTGCTATTAAGATGCTCTAAAGCCTCTAGCTCCTTTCTCTTCTGCTCTTTTACTTTTAAAGCCTCCTCAATAGAGCCGTAGCGTCTTCTCAGATAAGCAAGTTTTTCGATCCTATCTAAAATCTCCTCTATATCTACAACTTCTAGCTCTCGCAACTTTTGCTCATGACTAAAAAAAAGCTCCCTTAGCTGAGTCATAGCCTCATCAAAAAAGGCGCTATCCTCCTCCATCAAAGCAAGGGCTTGGGCTACTTTGCTCTCATACTCAAAAATCCCCTCAGCCTCTTGAATACTTTGCACAATC
>WGAX01000016.1 GCA_015494595.1 Nitratiruptor sp. | reverse complement strand
CTGTACAACCTTGCGCTTTTGGATGGAGCGCTACATTAGATTCAAACTCAACTCCCTCTCCAATACGCAAGTAAAAGATCAAAACCAAATAGCAAAAGCAATCCAATCTTTAACACGAGGCACATCATCTATAGAAGAGCTCAGTATTCTTGTAAAACAAGCAAGAAATGCTGGTCTTATCGGCGTTAATACATACTATAAACCATTAGAGAAACTCTACACACATCTTTGCCATTTAGGTCTTGCTTCTATGGAAGAGATAGATGAAGAAATTATAATCGATTTTCTGACATCTGCCACGGGAGGACTTAGCAATGCCACTAAAAAGAACTACCGTATTGCAATGATCAATTTTTTCAAATATATAGACAATAATAATGAAGATAACCATAATTATAATATAGAGTTAAAAAACTGGTTAGGACTAAGAGGAAAAAGTGGAACAAAACTACCTGTATTTTTGAATGAAGATGAAATTGCTAATTTCTTACAAGCAGTTGAAACTTACCGATTCAAACCCGACATTGCAGCACGAAATAGACTTCTTATTAAACTTATCCTTTACACAGGTATAAGAGTTTCAGAAGCTATCCATATTACTATAAAAGATATTATTCCAGAGAAAGAAATATTTCTTATAAAAATAAAAGGAAAAGGAAATAGAGCAAGAGTAGTTATGATTAAATCAGAAAAAATTACCAAAGATTTACAGGAGTGGATGCAAAAAAGAATATGTAAGGACAATCTTCTTTTTTGTAATAAAAAAGGAGAGCCTCTTACACAAGCTTATATAAGCAGAGTTGTAGAAAAAATCTTAGTAAGTTGCGGTATAAGAAAAGAAAAAAATGGAGCTCATATGCTACGCCATACTTTTGCTACCCTACTCTACAACAAAAGTAAAGACATTGTACTGGTACAAGAAGCTCTAGGGCATGCCAGCTTAGATACCTCTCGTATCTATACACACTTTGATAAGCAAAAGCTTTACAAAGCAGCAAGCATTATGGATAACATAACCAAAAATAAGGAGAAAAAAACATGGAAGTAAAAAATTGTTCAAGTCTAGAAGATGTAAGAAAAGAGATAGATAAGATTGATGAAGAGATTGTTAAACTTATTGCTAATCGCAGTAAATATGTTAAGCAAGCAGCAAAATTTAAAGAGAGCATAGAAGAGATAAAAAGCGATGAGAGAATTGCAGATGTTCTCAATCACGTTAGACATCTAGCTGCCACATTAGGAATCTCTCCTAATCTTGTCGCTGATATATTTAAAATTCTCATTGATAAAATGGTAGAGATGGAGATCGAAGAGTTTAAAAATGGAGGCGCATATTAAGAAGAGAGCCTCCTCTCTACCTCAATAAGTATCTCTACTCTATTATTACGACGTTTTAAAAGAGGATTGTTCCAAGTGTATAATGGCTTAGTATCTCCATAACCACTAATAAAAAAAAGAGAGCTATTCACACCCTTTTGCATTAAAAAAAAAGCTACTGCCTCTGCCCTTTTTACAGAGAGATCCCATACATCCTGCACGCCTGCTGTTAGAGGCAGCTCTTTATTAATAAACGCATGTCCCTGCACTTTTATAATAAATTTATCTCTATTTTGCAAATCATTCAAAATAAAAGCGATCTCTTCCAAAGCTCCCCTTGCTGCTGAAGTAAGCTTATAACCATTTCCTGGAAAAATAACATCATTAAAAAGTCTTACAATCACATATTTGGTAGTGGTACTGATTTGATAAGCACTATTTGGCAAAAGTCTCTTAATCCGTCTCTTTATTTTTTTTATAACATCTGTACTAAAAGGAACAATTGGCTGTACTACACTAATGCGTAAAGGTTTATATTTTGGCTCTCCTTGAAAGTAAGAAAGAAACTTAAGAGCTTTTGTTACATCCACTGTACTCATCGCATACAGAAGAATAAAAAAAGTAAGAAGAAGGGACATAAGATCCCCAAAACTTATAAGCCACCCAGGAATACTTGGACACTCTTCCTCTCTCTTTTTCCTTGCCATTATCCCACTCCTGGAATTTCGATCATAAACTCTATACGCCTATTTCTTGCTCTATTGTTAGGAGTATCATTAGGAGCAATAGGATCATACTCCCCTCTTCCTGCAGCACTCAACAACCTTTTATCATAACCACATGCTATAAAAAAACGCAAAACTGTTATAGCTCTGTATACAGAAAGCTCCCAATTATTTTTAAATTTTTCCGATTTAATAGGGGTATTATCCGTATATCCTATAATACTCATATGAAAACCACTATCTTTAAATTTCTTACATAAAGCCTGAAAATGTACCATAGCTTCTCTTGTAGGAATTGCGCTTCCTGGAGGAAAGATATTATCACTAAAAATCCTTAACCCTACCCTACTTCCATGCTCTATAACTTCTGCACCAATCCCTGCCCGCTTTAGACTCTCTTTAATCTCATACAGAGCTTTTAACAGCTGCTTTTTCTTTTTTATACGAGGATACATATGATCTAAAGAGACATCAAGTCTATTTTTTAATAAAGTCCTATCCTCTTGAGTCATTTTACGACCACCAAAGGCTTCTGTCAAACCTCGCAGTGATTGATAGAATTTCTCTAACGAAACTGTACTCATTGAGTATAAAAGAATAAAAAAAGTAAGAAGAAGGGACATAAGATCCCCAAAACTTACAAGCCACCCAGGAATACTTGGACACTCCTGCTTCTTTTTCCTTGCCATACTATTCCACCATTTCAACACCAAAAAGTGCAGAAAGTTGCTGCTGTAAAGAGTTTGGATTGATGCCTTTTTCAATACTTTTTATAGTAATGAGGTAAGACTCTTTATAAAGAAGCAAAAGATCTTTATAATATTTTAATTTTTTAGCAATAGGTAAACACAAAATATTTGCCAAAATAGCACCATACAAAGTGGTAATCATTGCAACAGCCATACCAGGACCAAGCGCTGCAGGATCAGAAAGATTTTGTAACATCTGAATAAGACCTATTAATGTACCAATCATTCCTAGTGCAGGGAAAAGCTCCCCTAATGAGTCCCACACTTTTACTTCTGTATCTAATTTTTGCTCCTCTTGCGCTATTGCATTTTCAAAATTACTCTCAATCTCTTCAATACTCTGCCCATCAATAAGCATCCGCATAATATTTCCAAGAATCTTGTCTCTTTCATAAAACTTATCAATATCTGTTTCAAGAGCTAATATCCCCTCTTTCCTCGCCTTTTTTGTAGCTTCTACTAAAAAATCGATCAACTCAAGGGGATCTGGAATAGTTGGTTTAAAAACTTTTCCTGCTGCTTTAACTCCTTGAATAAAATCTTTAAGAGGAAAGGCTGCAAGAGAGGCTGCAAAACCACCACCAACAACAATCAATATAGAAGGCCCATTAATAAATGCTCCAGGACTTCCACCCAGCACTATAGAAACAATAATTAAAATCCAGGCACCACCGAGCCCTATTAATGTTCCCAAATCCATCGTAAAATCCTACCTATTTTCTATTTTATGTGATAGAAATTATCGGATAGTGGAGCTATTTTTTAAGTGAAGTATACAACTCTTGCATTGCAGCTAACATAGCAGCATAAGTATCAAAATATCTCTCTTCTTTTGAGCCATCTTGATAGAAAATAATTAATAAATAGGTAATAAAATCTAAAGAATCTCTATTTTGCTCATACCATTTAAGGGAGACAGGAGTCTCCTCTCCCTCATATCTAATTACCACAGATGGATAGATTTTAATAACCCTCTTTTCCATTATCTTGATGGCTCTTTTTCTATAATTTCTCTACAAACTATACAATATTTAGCATAAGGCTTAATCTTGAGTCGAAGTGTTTTAATACGCTCTCCACACATTTCACAAATCCCATATTCACCATTTTGAATCTTTTTTAAAGCATATTCAATCTCTTCTAACTCCTTTTTTTGCTGCTCATGGATAGCTTGCTCAATTAAATTATCTGCACATACTGAAGCATAATCCCCATCATCATTAATCTCTACATTCTGAAGATCTTGAATCTCTGAAACTGAAGTATTTAAATTTTTTAATATCTGCTCTTTACGCTCACGCAGTAATTTTTCAAAAAATTTTAATTCCATCTATTTCACCCCTCTCATAAAATTTGAGGAATTTTATCATAAAAAGCTTTTTTGATTATTAATATTTCTATAATTTTTCCTTTATTTTGCTATAATCACAAAAAATATAAAGGAGCCTACTGATGAATATTAAAGAGCAAATACAATATGATCTTAAAGAAGCAATGAAGAAAAAAGATACATTTAAAAGAGATACATTACGCTTTTTGATGAGTGCCATCAAACAGGTTGAAGTAGACTTAAGAAAAGAGCTTAATAATGAAAAGATCCTTAAAATCATACAAAAAAGCATTAAACAACGGGAAGAAGCAGCAGTACAATATAAAGAGGGAGGCAGAGAAGATCTATATGAAAAAGAGATGAATGAAGCAAAAATTTTAAAAACCTATCTGCCAGCTCAATTGAGCGATGAAGAGTTAAAAGAAGAAATTCAAGCTATAATTAAAGAAGTAGGAGCCTCCTCTCTAAAAGATATAGGGCAAGTAATGCAAGTTGCTACAAAAAAATTAGCAGGAAAAGCTGACGGCAGACGTATAAGTCAAAAGGTTAAGGAGCTTCTTCCTTAATTCCCTTTAATTTTTTAACTTCTGCAGCTATATCCTTTTGTTTCATAAAATGCTCTCCTATTAAGAAAGCATCTACTCCTAAAGAGTGAAGATGCTCAACTTGCTCAAAGGAGTTTATTCCACTCTCTGCTACTATAATTTTACCCTTTGGAATAAGGGGTACCAACTGCTCACTTAAACCTATATCTACCTCAAAAGTCTCTAAGTTTCTATGATTAATACCAATAATATTAGCCCCTGCAAAAACAGCTTTTACAAGATCCTTTTTATCATGAATTTCAACAAGTGCCTCCATTCCTAAATGCCAAGTATATTCCAAGAGGCTTTTTAGCTCTTTTCTGCTCAAGGCTTTAGCAATAAGAAGTACAAAATCTGCCCCATAAACAAGAGCTTCTACCAACTGATATTTATCTATAATAAAATCTTTTCTTAAAAGAGGCATAGGCACATAACGGCGAATTTGGGTAAGATACTCAATATTACCCTGAAAGAAAAAAGGCTCTGTAAGAACCGATAAAGCATTTGCCCCACCCTTTTGGTACGCTTTAGCTATTGCAATAGGATCAAAATCTTTACGAATTATGCCTTTACTTGGACTAGCCTTTTTAACTTCTGCAATTATTTTATAAGGATCCAAAGAGCTACTACGCAATGCTTCTTCTACAGGTCTAGGAACAAAAGGATTATATGCTAAACTCCTACCCAACCACTCTAAAGGAAACTCCTTTTTACGCTTCTCCACTTCCTCTCTTGTCTTTGTAAGAATCTCATCAAGTATCAATGTTTTTCCTTTACACACTCTTGAATTTTTTGCAAATGTAATTTTATTTCATCTTCTTGCAAATGAAGATTATTATAAACTTTTTTTATTATTTTTAATGCTTCTTTACACTTTCCAATCTTATAATATCCCCACGCTAAAGAGTCCAAATAGTAAGGAGAATTTGGCTCTTTTTTTAAAGCCTCTTTGACAAGCTCTATCCCTTTTTTTACATCCATATCATAGTCAATATAAAGATAACCAAGATAATTTAAATAGACAGGATCTTTAAGTGTACGGATGGCAGTTTCAAGTTTTGAAGCTACACTTTTTAAAAGCTTCTTATTTTTATTTTTTGCTCCTTCAAACTCAAAAATAGCAGCTTGAGCAAGAAATTTTGGATCTTTTTTTTCCTTATAAAGTTCCATTGCTATCTCAAAAGCTTTATGAAAATCTCTTTTCTTACGATAAATTAGCAATAACCATTCTTTATTATCAACAAACCTTGCCCATTCTTCTGCTTCCTTATATTTCTTACTATAAACAAGAAACTGGAATACCTTTTTTGCATACACTTCTTCCTTATATTTCTTATAAAGTCTCTTATAAACAGAAACTAAACCATCAAGATTATTAAGAAGACTATAAAAAGAGGCAAGGGTATGACATACACTCTTTTGACATCCATATATCCTTGTATGAGTCTCTAAATAGGCAATCGCATCTTTTCGTTTATCCAAATAAAAAAACATTATATAAGCAATGGCATTTACATTTTTTGCTGACGGCTGTAAGATATAAGCACTCTTATAATATTTCAAAGCCAAAGGATAACGCTTTTGAATAAGATATATAGAAGCTAAAAACTCATAATCCTTTGCAGAAGGTTTTAATTTAATAGCTTTATTAATATAATAATTTGCTTTCTTATATTCTTTCTTAGCAAGATAAATAGTGGCTAATAATTCATAAAACTTTTTTCTTGTAGGATATATTCTTATAGCATCTTTGGCTAATTTCATAGCCTCTTCAAAATTATGAGCTAAATAACTATTCTCTATCATTTCCTCTAAAATAACTGGCTCTTTTGTTAGCTCATATACCTTTTGATAGTACTTATTTGCCAATGTATACAATTTTTGAGATGCTAACAGTTGTGCTTCTAACAGCAATTCATCAACACTGCTACTTTTATAAGTAGAGTGAAAATGTTTTATACTACAGCCTGTTAATAACATTAATAAAACTATGGTAGCAATATACCTTTGCATTCCTTACATACCTCATCAATATAGTTTTTATCTTTATAACGCTCCCAAAAAGGATAATCTTTACACTGTTTTGGTCGAGCAGGATAGATTTGACACCCTTTTCCCTCTTCAAAAAAAACACAAAAATATTCCCCTTTTCTTTTTAACTCTTTTAAAGTATAACTATATCTTTCTTTCTTACAATATTCTTGTAAGAAAGACTTTTCTGTTATACCCAGATACTTTGCTATATTTTCTACATCCTTTTTTTTCAACCACACAACTCCACTCTCTCCTCTACAACAAGCTCCATTACAAGAAAAACAAGCCTGAGGATCAAAGGCAAATATAAACCCATCTTTTTTTATTAGATCTCGCATTTGATACTATGTACCCCTACTCTTTCAAAAATTTTTTCTATCTCTTTTCTATATTTTCCACTATCATTAAATACTATTAAAGGCTCCATAGTCTGTAACAAAGATTTTGAGCCTTTTTTGGCATAAATCATCACTAAAGATGCAGCTTTGTTCTTATAAGGATGTACAAAACGCATCTTCTCTATTCTAAACTTATAACAAGTCAAATAGTATATTATATCCTGAATTTGCTTAGCATCATAACAAAATATCACTCCTCCTTTAGGCTTGAGTATTCTATTTGCTTTTTGTAAAAAACCCTCAAATGGTAAATGTCTACTATAACGAGCAATATCTACCCTTCTATCCTTACTTCTTAAAACATTTTCATGATAAAAAGGAGGATTTGAAACTAAAAAATCAAATTTCTTCTCAAAACTTATATGCAAAAAATCTCCAAAATATAGAGCAATATCTTTTCTATTTACTATACTATTACGGTGGGCAAACTCTATGAAATGCTTTTGCATCTCTACTGCACTAACATTGACATATTCAAAATCTCTCGCAATCAGCAAGGCTAAAATACCAGAGCCTGTACCTACATCTAAAACATCTCCTTTTAAAGGAAAACGAGAAATAAAATCATATAAAAAGATAGTATCACTATTATAACAATACCCCTGATTTGGTTGATAAATAATCATTTAAACCCTTTATTTGCTATAATTTTATCTAAAAAAGAGGTTATATGATAATAATCCCCGCTAGATTGGCGTCAACACGCTTCCCTAAAAAAGTCCTCTATCCTATCCATGGAATTCCAATGGTCATACAAACAGCAATGCAAGCTCAAAAAGTAGAAGAAAATGTCATTATCGCCACAGACAGCAAGGAAGTTATAAATATAGCAAATCAATTTAAATTCAAAGCGGTTCTAACAAGTCCTCATCATCAAAGCGGTACCGATAGAATTAATGAAGCTGCCACAATATTAGGAGTAGATGAGCAAGAAATTATCATTAACATTCAAGCAGATGAGCCATTTATTGAGCCTGAAGTTATAAAAGCTCTCTATAACCTCACACAAAAACACAAAGATAACTCAGATGTTATGATGTGTAGTTTATACAAAAAGATTCCCTTTTCACAAACAAATAATCCTCACAATGTCAAAGTGGTATTAGATAATGCAAACTATGCCCTCTACTTCTCTCGCTCTCTTATCCCTTACCCTCGTCAAGAAATAAAAACAATCAATATCCACTTAGGCATGTATGGATATTCAAAAAAGATGCTCAATAGATTTTGCACATTACAAAGCGCTCCTCTTGAGGAAATCGAAAAATTAGAGCAATTACGAGCACTCTATCATGGTTATAAAATAGCTATGCAACAAGTCAACTCAAATAGCATCGGCATTGATACCATAGAAGATCTGAAAAAGATACCTCATCACATAAAGTCATAAACACTATCTTTTTCGCTGTTTTAACTTCTGCTGTATAATTTGCTCTGCAGTCAATGGCAACTGTTTCTTATGCAGAATTTCCTTCTTCTTATTATGTTTCATAGTATGCTCATCTTTTTGCTTTTTAAAAACTTGATAAATACTAAAAAATAGATAGAGTACTATCGCTAAAAGCAGTAACCATTTCACCACCAATATATAGAGTAAAAATTCGATCTGTTTTGATACCTGCAAAAATTCTATAATATCTCTATACACATATTCAATAATAAGAGCAATAACAAAAGCTATAAGAATCTTAAACAAAAGTATGCGAAAACGGTAGATATATGCCCAAATAATTGCAGATTTAATTTGACGAAACATACTCTATCCCTAAAAGAGTGAGATACCTAAAGCAGCAAGTAGAGCAAATAGTCCTTTAGCTTTAAGATCATCATAAAGCTTTTGGCGCTCATCCTCATAAATAATTGCCAACTCCTGCTCATTAAATTCATCTAAGCTTAAATGATGTTGAGCCAATCGTGCAGCAACTCTCTTTTCTACTCTTTTTTCTATAGCAGATACAATTTTCCGCTTTAAAGGTTTTGTAACATTAACTTTTTCTAAAAAGCTCATAACACTCTCTCTTTCTTATTGGTCAGTTTCTGTAAATAGTCACTTATACTAATAAGAGAATAGGTTACCAAAAAGATCATAAATCCTGGAAAAAAACTTACCCACCAGGCAATATCTATAACCTCTTTTCCTTCACTTAAAATTGAGCCCCAGCTCATTTGAGGAGGCAATACCCCCAGTCCCAAAAAGCTAAGTCCCGACTCAGCCAAAATAGCTCCCCCTACTCCAAATGTAAAACTAATAAAAAATATAGGCGCAATAAGAGGAGTAAAATATTTAAAAATTATCTTGTAAGATGGATAGTTTGCAATCTGCAAAATCTTAATAAAAGGCTTTTTAGCAATAGCAAAGCTCTCACTTCTTATCATCCTAGCACTCCCCATCCATCCGGTAAGAGAGATCACAATAATCAACACCAATGATGAGGCTTGTATATAGCTAACTAATGCTAAAAGCAGAAAAAATGTTGGAAAAGTCAAAAAGAGATCCACTATGACTACAAAAGCTTTATCCACAACCCCTCTAAAAAAGCCAGCACTTACTCCCACAATCAATCCAATAAGAGAAGCAATAACCGCACTACCAACCCCAATAATCAAGGAGTTTTTTCCTCCCTCTATCACTCTAGCTAGCAGATCCCTGCCAAGCCTATCTGTGCCAAAGGGGTGTTGTAGTGAAGGAGGCAGTAAAATAGCATCAGGATTAAGAGCATAAGGAGAAGCATTATAGAAAAATCCTCCAAAAAAACTCAACAGCACAATGGATACTAATATAACTACACTAACTCTCATCGATAAAAACTTAGTGAGCTTTTTCCAAATTTTCTCTTTTTATAACGCTCAAAACTCCCAATTTGCTCCCCAAAATCAAATTTACTCATATGCTCAATAATCACAGCCTCTACCACCTCCTTTGGAAGCTTTTTAATTAAACTCTTCACCTCATCATAAATATTTTCAAACCCCTCTCGGATAGCAAAAGGGGGATCGAAATAAAAATAGGCTCTTTGCTTTTTAACCTTTAAATCCTCTACTATATCCCAAATAGCTTCAAATGCATCACCAAAGTAGAGTTTGCACCTCAAGCTATCTAAACTTTGGATATTATTTTGCAGCACTTTATAAGAGTTGGGATGCTTTTCAATAAAATAGATCTTTTTAGCTCCTCTACTTAAAGCCTCCAAACCAACGCTACCGCTCCCTCCAAACACCTCTACAAAATTTTTATCTACTATATCAAACTGCAAAATATTAAAAAGGGCTTCTCTAAGCATATTTTTAGAGCTTCTGGTAACCTCTTTGTCTGGCAAAGCTATCTTTTTACCTTTATATTCTCCTGCAATTATCTTAGTAGTTAATCCTCTTTTCATTACTATCCTTTAGCCAAATTTTATCATAAACAAATTTTGGCTAGAATTATAAAAAAATTTTCTAAAGGACATTAATGGCAAAAAAGGTCAACAAAGTTGTGCTTGCCTATAGCGGTGGACTTGATACCTCCGTAATCTTAAAGTGGCTGCAAACTACCTACAACGCTGAAGTAGTCACCTTTACCGCAGACATTGGACAAGGTGAAGAGCTAGAGCCTGCAAGAAAAAAGGCGCTGCAGCTTGGCATAAAAGAGGAAAATATCTTTATCGAAGATCTGAAAGAGGAGTTTGTCAAAGAGTATGTTTTTCCTATGTTTAGAGCAAACGCCATCTATGAGGGAGAGTATCTGCTTGGCACATCAATTGCCCGCCCCCTCATTGCAAAGCGCCAAATCGAAATAGCTCGCAAGGTTGGTGCAGATGCAGTAGCACACGGGGCTACTGGCAAAGGTAACGATCAAGTGCGATTTGAGATTGCCTATTTAGCTCTTAATCCTAATATTACCGTTATTGCTCCTTGGAGAGAGTGGGATTTAAACTCTCGTGAGAAACTACTCAAATTTGCCGAAGAGCATGGAATTCCAATAGAAAAGCATGGCAAAAAGAGCCCCTACTCTATGGATGCAAATCTACTGCATATCTCCTATGAAGGGGGTATTTTAGAAGATCCTTGGAATGAGCCAGAGGAGGATATGTGGCGCTGGACAAACTCTATTGAGGAGACACCTAATGAGCCTGAATATATTACAATTGACTTTGAAAAGGGTGATGCAGTAGCAATTAACGGAGAACCTCTTACTCCTGCCAAACTTTTAGCAAAACTAAATGAGTATGGCAACAGACACGGTATTGGAAGAGTAGATATTGTAGAAAACCGCTTTGTAGGAATGAAGAGTCGAGGATGCTATGAAACACCAGGAGGCACAATTTTACTCAAAGCCCATAGAGCAATAGAGTCAATAACACTCGATCGTGAAGAGGCACACGAAAAAGATAAACTGATGCCAAAATATGCTGAGCTTATCTACAACGGCTTTTGGTTTAGTCCAGAAAGAGAGATGATGCAAGCTGCCATTGACAAAACCCAAGAGAATGTGAACGGCACAGTAAGATTAAAGCTCTTCAAAGGCAATGTATTTGTAGTAGGACGCAAATCGCCAAATAGTCTATTTGCTCCAGAATTTAGCACATTTGAAGAGGATGAAGTCTACAATCAAAAAGATGCAGAAGGTTTTATCAAACTCAACGCTTTACGATTTATTATAGAAGGTCACGTAAGGAGAAAAAGATGAAAGTATTACTGATTAAAGATGTTGCTAATTTGGGAAAAGCTGGCGAAGTTAAAGAGGTGAAAGATGGCTATGGCAAAAACTTCTTGATTGCTAGAGGTTTTGCAAAACTGGCAACGCCAGAGGTTATTGAAGCGTGGGAAAAAGAGCAGGCAAAAAAGGCACAAGAGCAGGCTAAAGAGATTGAAAAGCTCAATGCATTAAAAGAGAAAATAGAATCTATGAAACTGGTTATTAAGCACAAAGCTGGAGCCAATGGAGCCCTTTTTGGTGCAATTACCAATAAAGAGGTAGCCCAAGCCCTCAAAGAAAAAGGCATCGAGATTGATAAAAAGCATATCGATATTCATCCGCCTATAAAACAGGCAGGCGAGTATGAGATAGATGTAAAACTGGGTCACGGTATTCACGCCAAACTCGATTTAGTGGTAGAGGCTGAGTGATGTTTGAAGCCACTACCATACTTGGCTACAGAAGCAATGGCACTGCTGTAATTGGTGGAGATGGACAGGTGACCTTTGGCAATACGGTGTTAAAGGGCAATGCCACAAAAATTAGGACACTACACAGCGGCAAAATATTGGCAGGATTTGCCGGAAGCACAGCCGATGCATTTAATCTTTTTGATATGTTTGAAAATATTTTAGAGAATAAAAAAGGGGATCTGCTAAAAAGCGTTATAGAGTTTTCTAAAGAGTGGCGCAAAGATAGGTATCTGCGCCGCTTAGAAGCTATGATGATTGTGCTTAATACCCAGCACATATTTATTCTTAGCGGCACCGGCGATGTGGTAGAGCCAGAAGATGGCAAAATTGCTGCAATCGGTAGTGGAGGTAATTTTGCTTTGGCTGCTGCAAGAGCTCTTGATAAGCACGCAGAGCTCGATCCTAAAAGCCTGGTAGAAGAGTCTTTAAAGATTGCAGCAGATCTTTGTATATACACTAATAGTAATATAAAACTTTTAACCCTGGAGGATGAATGAATCTCACACCCAAAGAGATTGTAAAGTATCTTGATGAGTATATTATTGGCCAAAAAGAGGCTAAAAAAATTATCGCCATAGCTTTGCGCAACCGCTATAGAAGAATGCAGCTGCCAAAAGAGATCCAAGATGAGATTACCCCAAAAAATATCTTAATGATTGGAAGCACTGGCGTTGGAAAAACAGAGATTGCAAGAAGACTTGCAAAAAGCTTGGAGCTTCCCTTTGTAAAAGTAGAAGCAAGCAAATATACTGAAGTTGGATTTGTTGGACGAGATGTGGAGTCGATGGTGCGAGATCTGGTAGCTAATGCTTTAGTGCTGGTTAAAGAGATCCATAAGGAGAAAAACAAAGAGGCAATTGAGGAGTATGTAACAAAAAAAATTCTTGAAAAGCTACTGCCACCTCTACCAAAGATGGCAAGTGAAGAGAAAAAGGCAGAGTATCAAAGAAGTTATGAGAAGATGAAAGAGAAGCTTCTTAAAGGGGAGCTAGATAATCTTAAAATTGAGATTGAAATTCCTAAAAGCTCACTCTCCTTTGAAGATACCTCTTTGCCTCCTGAGCTAGCAAGAGCTCAAGAGTCCATTGCCAAAATCTTTACACTAGGTGTCAATAAAGAGCAGATCAAAAAAGAGGTAACAGTAAAAGAGGCACGAGATCTTCTTAAAAATGAGGCTAGTGAGAAACTTTTGGATATGGAGCAGATTAAACAAGAGGCTTTGCAAAAGGCTCAAGAAGAGGGAATAATTTTTATTGATGAAATTGATAAAATTGCAGTCAGCAGCACTACTACTAGACAAGATCCTTCAAAAGAGGGGGTGCAAAGAGATCTCTTGCCAATTGTGGAGGGCAGCACTGTCAATACCAAATGGGGTCCAATTAAAACGGATCATATCCTCTTTATCGCTGCTGGAGCATTTCATCTAAGTAAACCTAGTGATCTCATTCCAGAGCTGCAAGGAAGATTCCCCCTACGGGTAGAGCTAGACTCTTTAGATGAAGAGGCACTCTATAAAATTTTAGCCCATACCAAAAACTCCCTTATTAAGCAGTATCAAGCCCTTTTAAGCGTTGAGGAGGTAGAGCTAGAATTTAGCGATGATGCTCTAAGAGCTATTGCCAAGTATGCTCACAACGCTAACCAAAAGCTTGAAGACATAGGTGCTAGAAGGCTACATACAGTAATAGAGAATCTTTTAGAAGATTTAAGCTTTGAAGCAGATGAGCACAGAGGTGAAAAAATTGTTATTGATAGAGCTTTTGTAGATGAAAAGCTGCAAGAGATTATAGAAAATGATGACTTGGCCAAATATATTCTGTAAAGGCATAGTATGAAAGCTGGCTTTGTAGCTCTCATTGGTCGTCCAAATGCTGGCAAAAGCACACTGCTTAATTGGCTTTTGGGCGAAAAAATCGCTATGGTAAGTCACAAAGCCCAGGCTACTAGAAAGAGGCTTAATGCCATTGTGATGTATAAAGATGCTCAAATCATCTTTGTAGATACGCCAGGCCTACATGAAAAGGAGAGGCTGTTAAACCAGTTTATGCTCCAAGAAGCCCTCAAAGCTCTTAGTGATTGCGAGCTCATCCTTTTTCTGGCTCCTGTCACTGACGATATAACATATTATGAGAAGTTTTTGGAGCTATCCCAAAACCGCCCCCATATTCTGGTGCTTACAAAGATTGATCTAGTAGATAACGCAAAGCTTTTAGCCAAAATAAAAGAGTATCAAAAATATCAAGACAAATTCTTAGAGTTAATACCTCTCTCTGTCAAGAAAAATATTGGTAAAGAGGAGCTATTAGAAACAATTGCCAAATATCTTCCAAAGCATCCCTACTACTACGATCCTGAGCTGCTCACTACCGAAAATATCCGTGACATCTACAAAGAGCTGATTCGCGAAGCAATTTTTGAGAATGTTAGTGACGAAATTCCTTATGAGAGTGATGTAATCATAGAAAAGATTGAGGAGTCCCCTACTCTTGATAAAGTTTATGCTATGATTATAGTTGAAAAACCTTCACAAAAAGGCATCATCATAGGTAAAAATGGCCAAACACTCAAACGCATAGGAAAAGAGGCTAGAAAATTGATGGAAGAGTTTAGTCACAAAAAGATCTTCTTACACCTTTTTGTAGTCGTTAAGAAAGGATGGACAAAGAGTAAAAAAGAGTTAGAAAATATAGGGTACCTGTTTTAAACAAAATTTCACTGCTCATATGTTAAAATTAATAAAATCTACTATAATGGGATGGTATGAAAAAGAGCCTTTTTAAAAAATATGTTACAATAGATGCATATAATAAAGAGTTTTTCGTATGTGAAAACAGGAGTCTTAAAAGCTTTAAAAATCCCAAATTTAACCCTAAAAATTTCTACATCTCCTATTTACAGACTAAAGATACAATCATTACAACAATAGAAGTTAGTAAAAATATACCGTATGAGGATCTTCGTAATGTTGTAGAGATTCGAGCCTATGAAGAGCTAGATCTTGATCCTGCAGTAGAGTATAAAATAGACTTTCATGAAATTCCTACCCCTATGCACGAAAAAAATATTAAATTGCAGCTCTTCATTACAGAGCCGCAAATCATCGAAGAGGTGTTTGCACAAATAGTCAAAAAAATAAATTTTATCGATTACATCATTCCTCTTCCTCTGCTCTTTAAACCTCTTTATACCCAAGAGATTTTAGATAGAGCCGAAGTACACCTTTTTATCTATTTCCAAAAAGATGATACCCTTTTTGCCCTTTATAATGAAGGGAGTTTAGCTTATGCGAAATCCCTTAAATACTCCTTTAATGAGATCGCCCAGCGATTAAGTGAGCTTAAAGGAGAGCCTGTTAGTGTAGAGAGTGTCATACAAACTTTAGCAAAAGATGGACTGAAAATAGCTGACTTAGATGAGATGCAGTACTATATGCAAGTCTTTAGTGAAATTTTTATGCATATTAACGATGTTTTAATTTATGTCAAAAGAGCAAATAACATCGAAATAGTTGATAAAATTTTTATTAGCTCCGACATTGGGTATATTAAAGGTATTGAAGAGTACTCACATACCTATTTAGCTCAAGAAGCATATGATTTTCATTTTGATTACTCTTGTACCACAAAAGAGGCTTATGTCAATGATCTGCACTTTCTTATGGCTCTTTGCTCTGATGATATTTTACAAAAATTTGAAAATTATCCTAATTTTACCATTTATAAAAGACTCCCTCCACTTCTTAAAAGAGCAAGTGGAGAGTTAATTGTTGTAACAGTTGCTACACTACTACTCTCATTGGCCTACCCTTTTTATAACATCTTAATAACATATAAACTACACCACGATATAGCAGTTTTAAATCGCCAATATCCTATTATCCACACAAAACGTATCTCTCTAGAGCAAAAGATTAATAGACTAAAAGAGGAGCTTAGCAGTTTTCAACAAAAAATAGCCCTAGAGCGCAAAGAGCTGGAGCGAAGAAAAAAGATTCTCAATCAAATCTATGATAAAAAAGTCAATTATATTTTAAAGGCTAAAACATTAGCAGATCTCTCTCAAGATCTTGTAAAATATAAAATAAAAGCAATCAATATCGATAACAACGATTCGCTATTTGATTTTAATGTCACATCTGTCGATAATAAAAATATTACGCAATTTATTAAATATATTGCAGAGACAAAAAATAGGAGATATGAAATCACTACACGTGAAATCAATAAAACCGATCTCAATAGCACTATCTATTTTAGTAAAATTAAGGTTCAAGTAAAATGAGTCTACTCAAATCAATAGATGATTTCTTTGCATCAAGAAAAAAGAGTGAAAAGTACCTTATCTATCTCTCTATTTTTCTTGGTATTTTCCTTCTATCTTATCAATATCTTTTTCCCTATACAGAAAAACTGCGTAAACAGGCTAAAAGGGAAAAAGATGCTATACAAGCTAAAATCGATATAGATAAAGCCTACATCCAAGGTATTACTGTCAACGGTGATGAGCTTTTCTATATAAAAACCTATTCTAAACAGATTGATGCTCTTCAACAAAATCTCCTCTTTTTACAAGATAAGAAAAATTATCTCGATCAAAAAATTAAAGAGCTCTCCTATCTTCTTTACAATAAAAAGAAATGGGCGCAATTTCTTAATTCATTAACCCAATTAGCAGATAAACACAATATTGAAATTAACTATATTCTTAACAACTTTTTAGATGTTACAAAAACATTTGGACATGTGCTAGAAGTTGAAATATCGTGTCAAGGAAAATTTAAAAACACAATTGCATATATTAATGACATAGAGCAAAGCGATCTCGTAGTTGATATATATGCCATGAAAATGAGTAATAATAACCCAATAAAAACTCTCCTAAAGGTATCGGTATGGGGAATAAAATATTAACTCTTTGTATACCCCTAGTACTTATGGCGTTTAGCAAATATCCCGATATTGATAAGCTTGTTGAAAAAGTAAAAATACGAAGAGAAGGTTTAACACCACAAGAGATTCAACAGCTCAAAGATCCATTTATAGATGAAAACAGACTTAAAAAAATCGCAATAAAAGAGAAAATTAAAAAAAAGACAAAGAAAAAAATATATTTACGACTACAATCAATTTTCAATAATAAAGTAAAAATAAATACAAAATGGTATAAACTAGGCTCCAAAATAGGAGCTTATCGTATAGTAAAAATTGATTATCACCACAAAAGTGTCCTTTTACAAAACGGCAAAAAGTCTTTGAAACTCTTTCTCACAAAAAGAGCTAAAAAATTTCGACTAATAAAAATGTAAGTAAGGAATGGAATGACAAGAAGTATAGTAGCAGTAGCACTTTTGCTTACAATAGCGTTGGCAGAGCACTGTACCTCAAGGCTTTTTACATTAGAGACAAATCCAGGAGTCACAATTAAAGAGATTGTTACTAATCTTGCAGATGAGTGCTCTTTAAGCATTCTTATAAAAGACTCTTCTGCTAAAAAAAAGCTCCAACAAAGAGTTGGAAAACTCAACCTCCAAAATGTCTCCCTCCAAAGACTATTAAATATTTTATTAAAAGAGAATGACCTCTCTTACACACTAGAGGGCAATATCTTAAAAATTGAGTATCTCATTACAAAAACATTCAAGCTCGATTATGTCATCTCAAAAAGAGAGGGAAAAACTGTTACAGATGCTTCTGTAGATGTAGGAGGCGTTGTACAAAACTCTGGTAGTACAACCAAAAAGACACGAGACGTTAACATTATCTCTTCTCAAGACAATTTCGATTTTTGGAAAAATGTGCAAGATGAGATTTACCAAATTCTTAACCGGCCAGGAGATGAATACAACGCTTCTAAACCAATTGTCAACGCAAGTGCGGGACTTGTAACAGTTACTGCTACGCAAAAACAGATTAAAAGAGTAGAGAGATATATTGAAGAGATTGAGAGAAGATTGCATAAAGAGGTTCTTATAGATGTATCCATTTTAGCAGTCTTTTACAACAAAAATATCACAACCGGTATCGACTGGAGCCGCTTCAATCTCACATTTAACGGAGAGCAAAATGAAGCTGGTACATTTACTCCAACCAATCCTCTTCTTACCTATAAAGGTGTAGGAATAGGTACAAATTTTGGGAATATTGAATTTGCAAATACCGCTACTGCAATTGTCAATGCATCCCTTAATCTTAGTGGTATTATAAAATTTCTACAAAAAAATGGCAAAGTTGTTACTCTTTCAAATCCAAAAATTCTAACACTCAACAACCAGCCAGCAATTATTACCATAGGGGATAATATCAACTATAATGTCCCAACATCCATTACTATCAGTGCTCAAGGAGATCTAGGACAAAAAGCCTATACCCCCTCTTCTATTTTTGTAGGTA
>WGAX01000015.1 GCA_015494595.1 Nitratiruptor sp. | reverse complement strand
TAACGAGTATGTGGGATGGTACGGAGGGCATGGAGCAGATGGGACAGAGCATAGGAAGCTGTTTAGGCTATCAAAAGGGTATCATAAACTGAAATTTCGTCAGCAGGAGTGGAGCGGGGCGGATAACTATCAGCTCTATTGGAAGCGCCCGGGGGATAAGAGTTACAGTATAGTTCCAAAGAGCAATCTGTTTTACTGCGCTCAGAGATCTGAAATAAGCTCGTATCAGTTTGATGTAGTTGATATACAAAGAGGTTTGAATGATAGGAATATCTCTACAAAAATAGTGGGTAAAAAATTTTCTCTAAAACTGATTGCTTTAAATGAGGATGGTACCAAGTATCAAGAGTTTAATGGTACTGTATGTGTAAAAATTATAAAAAATGATACTACTCAAACGGCTTTAACGGAATGGAAAAAGTTATTTTTGCAAGATACAAATAGCTCTATATGGAAAGATATAGAGATAGGGCAGGCTATAAAGAATGCAAAGGTAAAGATTGCTTGGAAAAGAGGTGAAAATAGCAGCTGCCCTTTAAAGAGTGAAGATAATAGTACACTTTCAAGTGATAATTTTGCTATAAGACCTTTGCGTTTTAGATTGGAGTTACCTGCTATCGCTTATGCTAAAGATAAGTTTATGTTTAATGCTTTTAGTGTAGATGCACAAAAGATACCTGTAAAAAATTACAATGAAAAATTGGGAGACTCTTTTGCTATTGAAGCGCATGAGAGTAAAAAAGGGTGTGAGCAGGGGAAAATAGATACGCAATCTTTTCTATTTCATAATGGGGTAGCTCAAAGTGTTGAAGCTGTCTACAGTGAAATTGGCGATATTAATATTACTCTTCGTGAAAGAGAGGGAAAAGAGTTTGCTAAAGTAGATAGAGATGATACAAAAGAGCAGTTGCGTTTCATTGCTCCTACTAGCAAAATTGTATCAATAAAACCATACAAAATCAAAGTTGATACCATTAAAATCAAAACTGCAACTACAAAAAGCTGGCTCTATATGCCAAAAAGTAGCGATATTAGCGAAATGAATGTTACAGTAGGTGCAAAAGTGAAGGCTGTGGATAAAGAGGGGAGTCTTTTAAGAGATTTTAATGGCAGTTGTTATGGAAAAGATGTAGAAGTAAAATTTTGGTATAAACTCTTTAATACTAATAAAGCTTTTCCTGTCAATGTGAAATATATGGGTACCACATCAGATGCTAATAGGTATTTGGCTGATTGTAACAAAAGTATACTACTTCCAAAATCTCTTTTTAAAGGAGGTGAAGGGTATAAAGAGTATGCTTATGCGGTATATAGCTCTTTCTTTCAACCCCTCTCGCCAATTAGATTGCAATTACAAAAAGCTACGATTTTGGATGATACTCTTGCCAAAATCAAAGAGGCTAAAGTTGTTGATAACAATATTACATTTTACTATGGTTATCTCCAAACTGAGGATCTTTATACCAGCAAAACTAATGATAGCACGCAAGCAAGGGTTGTGGTTTATGATAAAACAGACTCTTTATATACACGAGGCTGGAGGGAATTTATTATAAATTGGTATTTGATGGAGTCAGATGAGATAACGCATATAAATATTGCAAAAATTACAGAAGACTTCGATTACAAATCCCGCATTGTAAACGATATAAATGCCAATGTATCATCCATAAAAGGGGGCAGGTTTGCTATTACTATTGCAAATCCAAAAAAATATTCTCAAGCCTTTTTACATATGAGTATACCATCATGGTTGTGGTATAACCCTGATAAGAGAGCATATTTTGCAAAGGAGGGAGATTGTGCTCACCATCCTTGTATCCATTATCGCTATTTTAGTGAGCAAAGTAGTGATGTAAAGAGTGGAGAGGTAAGTGGTGTGAAGTTTGAGCAAAATATCTCCAAACATCGACGAGGGGTGAAGATATTTCGATGAGAAGATCCTTAACACTTATTGAGCTTATCTTTTCTATGGTAATTATTGCTATTGCTTTTACTATCTTTCCAAAAGTATTACAGGTGAGCGCTAAAAGCGGCGCTATTACTCTCAAAGAGGAGGCTATGTATAATGCCATAGCTCTTATGGGACTTATTCGCTCTCTTCCTTGGGATGAGAAAAATACCAAAGAGGATGATATTTTGCTTGTGGATAAGGGTGATGCCATATATGAGTGCCGTTACGCGTTAGGAGGAGGTGACACAATTTATAGAAGAGGAGGATTCGTTGGCTCTAGGAATTGTCAACACAAAGAGAGTGCTTCTTCAATTGGTAGTGATAGTGATGATAGTGCTCCAGACGATATAGATGATTTTAATGGAATAAGGCAAGTTGCTACCAATAAGTATGGCAAACGCTCCTATATTTTGGAAGCTAATGT
>WGAX01000014.1 GCA_015494595.1 Nitratiruptor sp. | reverse complement strand
GGCGATGGAGGTGATGTTTACTTTGTAGTGGATAAAAATACCCATACCCTTGCACACTATAAAGGCAAAAGAGTTCTCAAAGCCAAAAATGGGAGAGGGGGAGAAGGTAGAAAAAAGCATGGCAAAAAGGGTGAAGATCTGATTCTCATAGTGCCTCCCGGTACGCAAGTTTTTGATGTAGTTACCAATGAGCTGCTTTTGGATCTAGTAGAGGATGGACAAAAGGTACTCTTTTTAAAAGGTGGTAAAGGAGGCAAAGGCAACTGGCACTTTAAGAGCGCCTCAAACCAGCGTCCAACCTACGCTCAACCCGGACTTCCTGGCAAAGAGCGCCATATCCGCTTGGAGCTAAAACTCATTGCAGATGTAGGATTGGTAGGATTTCCAAATGTAGGCAAATCTACGCTTATTGCTACCATTTCCAACGCAAAGCCAGAGATTGCCAATTATGAGTTTACTACTCTTACTCCAAAACTTGGTGTTGTCAAAATAAGCGAGTTTGAGAGCTTTGTCATGGCTGATATTCCAGGCATCATTGCAGGGGCAAGTGAGGGTAAAGGGTTGGGGCTACAGTTTTTGCAGCATATTGAGCGCACAAAATCTTTACTTTTTATGATCGATATTGCGAGCTTTCGCGATCCTCTTATGCAGTATAAGACACTCAAAAAAGAGCTGGCAAACTTTAGCCCCAAGCTTGCTGCCAGAGATTTTGCTATTGCTCTAACTAAAGTGGATGCTTTGGATTTGCAAGAGGCTAATGAGAAGATAGAGCACTTTTTACAAGCTCTTGGATTGGAGCCTGCAGACAATAACCGCTATGGATTGGATGAGCGCTACTCCTACTATTTGCAGGAGCTAGAGAGTTTTGATGCTGCTAAGCCCTATTTTGTCTTTGGTATCTCTGCAGTTGCTAAAATCAATATTGAGCCTTTAAAGTATGCGCTATTTGATCTAGTCAAAAAGGCAAGAGATGAGAGTGGTAGTTAAGGTTGGTAGTGCAGTATTGACTGAGAATAACCGCTTAGCAAAAGAGCGTATGGCAAACTTAGTAGATTTTTTGTATGCCCTGCAGCAGCGCTATGAGGTGATTCTGGTTAGTAGTGGGGCAGTGGCAGCAGGCTATACCAAACTAAAACTAGATAAAAGAGTTATTGCTAATAAACAGGCTTTAGCTGCTATTGGACAGCCTCAGCTTATGATTAGTTATCAAAGGAAGTTTGAGAGGTATGGGATTACCGTGGCGCAGGTGCTTTTGAGTGCTGATGATTTTGATAGCAGAAAGCGCACAGCTCATGCCAAAAATGCGATAGAGGTGCTTTTAGGCAATAGGGTAATTCCAATTATTAACGAAAATGATGTTACAGCTACTGAAGAGCTTGTATTTGGTGATAATGATCAGCTCTCAGCTCATGTGGCGTACTATTTTGATGCAGATATGCTAGCTATTTTAAGCGATATTGATGGGCTTTATGATAAAGATCCAAAAAAGCACAAAGACGCAAAGCTGTTAAAAGTGGTGCATACTATCCCAAAAGAGCTGCTTGAGAGTGAGTGCAACCCAACCTATAGCTTTGCTACAGGTGGGATTGTAACAAAGCTCAAAGCTGCCAAATTTATGCTAGAGCATGGCAGAAAAATGTTTTTGGCTAGCGGCTTTGATCTTGATGATGCAAAGAGTTTTTTGCTTCAAAACCGCCATATTGGCGGAACCCTCTTTATACCAAAGGATGAGGTATGAGAGTAGTTTTTATGGGAACACCTGCCTATGCTACCACAATTTTACAAGCCCTTCTACCAAAGTTTGATGTAGTAGCCCTTTTTACCCAGCCAGATAAGCCTGTAGGGCGTAAGCAGGTTGTTACTCCTCCTCATATCAAAGAGTTTGTGCTAAAAAATGCTCCTGCAATTCCAATCTATCAACCAAAGAGTCTTAAAGATCCAACTATTATAGAGACAATAAAGGCTCTCAAACCAGACTTCATAGTAGTAGCAGCCTATGCAATGCTTTTACCAAAAGAGATCTTACAGATTGCTCCTTGTATCAATCTGCACGCTTCGCTTTTGCCAAAATATAGAGGGGCAAGCCCTATTCAGCAGGCTCTGCTCAATGGTGATGATGTAACTGGTGTAACAGCAATGTTTATGAGTGAGGGGCTCGATAAGGGGGATATTTTGGGTTATAGCGTGTGTAACATAGCACCAGATGAGACAGCAATTGAGCTGTTTGAAAAACTTGCTGCTTTGGCAGCCTCGCTAACACCAAAGGTGCTAGAAAATTTTAATAAAATTGCGCCAATAGAGCAGTTTGATTGCGATGCAAGTTATTGTAAAAAGATTAAAAAGAGTGATGGATTAGTAAGCTTTGATGATGCTACTAAAGTTTATAACAGATACAGAGCTTTTATCCAGTGGCCAGGAATCTTTTTGCACAGTGGATTGAAACTCAAAAAGATAGCTCTTAATGCTTCTACTGGCTCTTTTAATGCTGGAGAGATTTTAGAGATTACAAAAACAAGCATCATAGTTGGCTGCAACAGGGGTAAGCTAGAGATTTGGAGAGTCCAGCCCCCCTCAAAAAAAGAGATGGATGCTCTAGCCTATATCAGAGGAAAAAGGCTTGGTATTGGAGATATGCTATTTTGAAAGTATCGACTCTACCCAAAAAGCGTTGATAAGAGACCTTAAAGCTAAAAAAGTGAATACTCCTATTGCCTATGTCACAAATAGGCAGTTGCAAGGTGTAGGCAGCAGAGGCAATAGCTGGATAGGAGAGGAGGGAAATCTTTTTTTCTCTTTTGCGCTGCCTTTAGCTCAGTTGCCTCACGATTTGCCTTTAGCTTCAGCCTCTATCTACTTTTCTTATATCCTTAAAGAAATTTTAGCCTCTTTTGGCTCAAAAGTGTGGG
>WGAX01000013.1 GCA_015494595.1 Nitratiruptor sp. | reverse complement strand
CTCCATATTTGAGACGAAAAACATTGAGAGCATCTTTGTTGCGAACCGGAATTAAGTCATCGCCTTTTGGCCCTTGCAGCCTGCTACCAAAAACATACAACGCCCCCTCTGCTTTGATCCACTCGCCACTAAGATAGTCTTTGACTAAAAGCTTTTTAAAATCTAGCTCATTTGTAACATTGTATTCAGGAAACTCATAGGGACGCAGATAGAAGTAAAACATAGATTTTGGACAGCAAAAGAGGATCTCTTTGCCATTTCTTAGCTCAATTTTGGCTTGAAATTTGGGGTATTTGTTTACATCGATGTGATACACAAGATCGAGAGTTTTTGTGGCATTGGTTTCGGCAAACAGCAGTGTACTTATAAGTAATACGAGAGCAAATACTCTTTTCATTTCAACCTCCTACAACAGATCTCTTTTTCTAAATACCCAAAATCCAACAAAGGCAAAAAGAGTGCCTAGTACCAATGGATAGAGAACCGCATAGAGCAAAAAGAGTGTATGGCCAAAGGTATCAAGCAAAAAGTAGGCAACTGGCCCCATGACAGTAAGCTCTGGATCAAAGAGACTAATTGCCCCTACTCTAAAGACCTCCAAAGGATTGAGCAGTGCCAAGGCAATAATAAAATCGTCATTCCATCTATTTGCCAGCATCAAACCAATCAATGCAATATCGATGAAAGCTAGCATCAAAATCCAAACCACAAAGCTAGCTCCCAAAGCTACATCGTGGGATTTGACGAGTGTAGAGATAAAAAAGGCAATCCCCAAAAAAAGCGCACAGAGGCTAAAAAGAAAGAGACTATAGACTATGAGAACTTTCCAAGGAAGCTCTCCTCCTTTAAAAAACCCCCAAAGAACACCAATGGCTAGGGCTATCATCACAGGAGTAAATACTATGACAAACCTCCCAAGCATCTTACCCCAATAGTAATCACGCAACGCTACTGGGAAAGAGAGCATATACTCCAAAATTGCGCTCTCCCTATCGCCGCTAATTGATTTGACAGTAGTTATGAGAATAAAAATTGGCAAAATCACAATCGTCACTTGCATATAGACTAGCAGCAGTCTGCTAAGTCCAGTAAAACCCATCACCACACTATCAGTAATGCCTGTAATGAAAAAGAGCGCCATAAGTCCCCCAAAGACAAGCAAATAGACAAAAAACCATTTACTTCTGGTGGACTCTTTGATGTCCAGTTTTGCTACCAATAAAAGATTGCTCATCTGCCTATCTTCTCCACTTCTTTTTTCACATCTTCAAAGCTTAGACTATTTTTTGGCGCCTCTTCAGGCAGCATTGCCCCAAAGCCATACCCCATTGGCGTAACATATCCGGCCACAAATCTAGCTTTTTTGGCATCTATCCATTTGCCGTTTTTCACATCAGTAATCCAAATTTTTACAATTTTTATCTCTGGATGTTCCAGCTTATGCCACAAAATATAGCAACCAATATCGTCAAACTTGTAGACTCTATTTTTCTTATCCACAGCCTGCACAGCAAACTTTCTCTCGCTTATTGCCATTTTGCACCGCTCGCACATATCCCTATCCCAGTGCATTTTGGCAGGGTTTTTGGTAAAATCTTTTTTTTCACATCCTCCAAAAGCTAATAGTAACAAGAGAAGATACACCCAATGTCTATACTCTCTCATCCTCTACTACCTTGCCAAGATCCATATAGATTTTTCTATTGATAAGAGGCTCTACCTCCTCAATGCGGTGCGTTACATAGATAGTCGTCGTATCTTCTGGCAACTCTTGGAGCAGATGATAAAACTTCTCTCTAGCTTTTGGATCGAGATTGGCTGTAGGCTCATCAAAAATGAGTAGATTACTTCTTTTTGCCAAAGCAATAGCTATGAGCATCTTCTGCTTCATTCCACCGCTTAGTTTAAAAAAGGGCTTAGCTAGATGCTTTTGGATATGAAGATCCATTCTGCTGGCTTCTTGCATAATGCTATCTGGCGTAACACGAGAGCTTTTGGATACATACTCCATAAGCTCACTGAGGCTCAGCTTAATTGGAGGGGGCGTTTGGGGGATGAAGCTGGTGCGCCTTAGCACCTCTACCCTATTTTTTACAGGATCAAACCCCTCTACTCTCACTTCTCCACTATCTAGATGATAAAAACCAAGAATGGT
>WGAX01000012.1 GCA_015494595.1 Nitratiruptor sp. | reverse complement strand
CATCAGTAAAAATCTAGCTGCATTGTAGAGTTTATTGGTAAAGTTGCGATAGAGCTCCAACCTATCGCGCGAGAGTCTAATATCGCGCCCTTGTACTGCAAGGATTGCAAGAGTAAAACGCAACGCATCGGTGCTATATTCATTGATGGTGTCGATTGGATCGATCACATTGCCCCTGGATTTACTCATCTTAAGCCCCTGCTCATCTCTTACAAGAGCGTGTAAATAGACATCTTTGAATGGGAGTTTGTGTAAGAAGTGCTCACCCATCATCATCATCCTAGCAACCCAGAAAAAGAGAATATCAAAACCGGTGATGAGCAGATCGTTTGGATAGAACTCCTCGAGATCTGTTGGTTGCCACTTCACGCCTTTGCCCCACTCACCATTGCCCCAGCCAAGAGTAGAAAATGGCCAAAGGGCAGAGCTAAACCAGGTATCAAGCACATCTGGATCTTGATAGATGTTTGTGCTAGAGCATTTTGGACACTGCTCTTCATGCTCTTTTTTACTCGCCCACTCATGCCCACAAGTATTACAATACCAAACAGGAATCCTGTGTCCCCACCAGAGCTGACGAGAAATACACCAGTCTCTTAGATCTCGCATCCAAGCATTGAAGTTGTTGAGCCATTGTGGAGGGTAGAATTTTGTCTCTCCTTCATTGGCTTTGCGAATAGCCTCTTTAGCAATCTCAGCTTTCACAAACCACTGTGGCGAGATGTAGGGCTCTACTACATTGCCACATCGATAGCAGTGGCCTACTTGATGAATATGGGGTTCAATCTTTTCTATAAATCCCTCATCTTGGAGCTTTTTGACAATCTTTTCTCTCGCCTCCAAACGCTCAATCCCAGCAAACTCCCCAGCATATTCATTAAGGATACCCTTTTCATCAAATATAGTGATAAATTCAAGATTGTGGCGCTTGCCTACTTCGTAGTCGTTTGGATCGTGTGCGGGAGTGACTTTCACTACTCCTGTTCCAAACTCCATATCTACATGCTCATCTGCAATGATAGGAATTTCTCTATTAATGAGGGGTAGACGCACTTTCTTGCCAACAAGCTCTTTATAACGCTCATCTTGAGGATTGACCATTACCGCAGTATCACCAAAGTAGGTTTCAGGTCTAGTTGTAGCTACTACTACATAGCTATCTTCTTCCACAATTGGGTAGCGTATATGGTAAAGGGCTCCCTCTTTCTCTTCATACTCCACCTCTATATCACTCAATGCCCCATCGTGGGTGCACCAGTTAACAAGATAGTTGCCTTTAACAATAAGTCCCTCTTCATAGAGTCTTACAAAGGCTTCTCTTACTGCATTTTTAAGTCCCTCATCCATAGTGAAGCGCTCTCTGCTCCATGCGGGGCTTACCCCCAAAAGCTTTAACTGCTCCACAATGGCACTGCCATACTTCTCTTTCCACTGCCACACATACTCCAAAAATTTTTCTCTACCAATCTCCTCTTTCTTGATACCTTGTGATAGTAGTTGTCTCTCTACTACATTTTGGGTTGCAATTCCTGCGTGGTCAGTCCCTGGTTGCCATAAAGTTTTAAAACCATCCATTCTTTTATAGCGAACCATAATATCTTGGAGGGTAAAGGTAAGGGCGTGTCCAATATGTAATTTTCCTGTAACATTTGGTGGAGGCATCATAATGCAAAAAGTTTTGCCATTTTGGATCTCTTTGTTGCCATCTACTTCAAAGTATCCTCGCTCTTCCCAAATGTGATAGAATTGCTTTTCAATTTTTTTGGGATCGTATGCACTCATTAATAACCTTTGAGTATAAATTTTGCCCGATTGTACCAAAAATTTACTTAAGGATAAAAAATGCTCAATACCGAACAGCAAGCTGCAGTGGATGCACCTTTGGGATACAATTTAGTGATTGCGAGTGCAGGAACGGGAAAAACTAGTACCATAGTAGCAAGAATTGAAAAACTATTAATAAATAAGGTTAGAGCAGAAGATATTTTACTTTTGACTTTTACTAATAAAGCAGCTGCTGAGATGATAAAGAGGGTTGAGCAAAAATTCCCTAAAGAGGCTCAAAGAATCGAAGCGGGTACTTTTCATGCAGTTGGGTATAGATGGCTAAAAAGTATAAATAGTAATTTAGTACTTAAATCTCCAAAAGAGCTAAAAACCCTATTTAAAAGTATATATGAGCGTAGGGATTTTACAAGATTGGAGGTGCAACCCTATGCAGCAAGTACGCTTTTTGAGTATTACTCCTTTTATCAAAACAGTATTGAAGAGCTCTCTTTTGGTGAGTGGATTCAAAAAAGAAATAGTGAGCATGCTCCATTGGCTGCAATTTATGAAGATATTATCCAAGAGTATGAGGAGTTAAAAGCCTCCTATGGTTTTTTAGGATTTAACGATCTGCTTTTAGAGGTAATTAGACACAAAGGTAAAATCAAAAGTTTTAAGGAGGTGTTGGTAGATGAGTATCAAGATACCAATAATTTGCAAGCAAGATTTTTGAATGCAATCAATTGTGAGTCTCTTTTTTGCGTGGGGGATTATGATCAAAGTATTTTTGCATTTAATGGAGCAAATATCGATATTATTGCCTCTTTTACAAAGCGTTATCCAGATGCAAGGGTTTACAATTTAAGCAAGAACTATCGATCTACAAAGTATATCTTAGAGCTAGCCAACAGAGTTATTGCTCATAATAAGCGTATCTATCCTAAGCGTTTAGAGGTTATGAATAACAGAAATGCTAAATCTCCTAAACTTTTGGTTTTTGAAGATCTTTACGATCAATATGAAGCTATTGCTCAAAAAATATATTTAAGCTCTACACCAAAAGAGGAGATCGCTGTTATTTTTCGTAATAATGCCAGTGCTGATGGAATTGAGGCTGCCCTTCGTCAAAGAGGAGTTTTGTGTAAAAGGAAGGGGAGTAGAAGCCTTTTTGATATGAAGGAGATTCAAGCACTTTTTGATATTGTAGCAATCCTTATCAATCCAAAAGATCTTTTATCTTTTATTCATATTCTCCAATATGCTAAAGGTATTGGAGCAAATATAGCCAAAGATCTTTTTGAAGGGCTTCAGCGCTGTGGGGAAGGGGATCTTAAAAAGGGGCTTTTGGAGCCTTTGGATCTTTATGATCCCTTTAGTAAAAAGGAGCGTAATTATCAGTTGGCTCTCTTTGATGATTTGAGCCAACTAGGGAGTAAAAGTAGATTTAAAGAGATTGCAATTTTGGATAATCCTGTTTTAAAACATCCAAAATTGTCTCAAGAGGGGGCAAAATTTTTAGACGAGTTAGCGAGGCTATACAGCTTGCGTATAAAAAAGCCATCAAGTTATATAGAGCATATTAAAAACTCTTACATATTTAATGAAATTGTCAACACATTGGCAGCAAAAAGAGCAAAACAAAAAGATGGTACAATTGATGAGGTGATATATGAGGATGCTAGGCAAAAGATTATGAGGCGAATAGCTTTAATGGAGCACTTGGCAAAAAGGTATAATGATGTGTATCGATTTTATAATGCAATGGTACTTGGGAGTAGTGAGATGGAGGAGGGTGAAGGGGTGAATCTTTTGAGTGTGCATGCTAGCAAAGGATTGGAGTTTAGAGAGGTGTATATAGTTGATTTGATGGAGACAAGATTTCCAAATTTAAAGCTTGTTGCAAAAAGTGGCTCAATAGAGGAGGAGAGAAGACTCTTTTATGTAGCAGTCACGAGAGCAAAAGAGATTTTGTATCTGAGTTTTGCTAAGTATGATCGAGTAAAAAGAGTTGAATTTTTACCCTCTCGCTTCTTAAAAGAGGCAGGGCTCCTTTAAGCCCCTCCTTGTACTACTCTTGCCATATCCCACATTGGTAAGAATATGCCAAGAGCGAGGAGTAGTACCATTGCAGCTATGATAGCTAACATAATTGGCTCGATGTAACTTGAGAGATTATCTAAAATATAGTCAAATTTCATTCCATAATATTCTGTAATTTTTTGTAGCATACTATCAAGTTGTCCACTTGCTTCACCTGCAGCAATCATTTGTAAAATCATATTTTCAAACAGCCCAGTTTGTGCAAAAGCCTCTTCAATAGAGGAGCCTTTTTCTACCATTGCTTTAACAATTTCCAATTTTTCTCTCATATAGCTATTATTTATCATCGCTACAGAGCTCTCTAAAGCTTCTACTACAGGGATACCGGCTTTAATAAGCTCAGAAAATACGAGCATAAAGAGATTGAGTTGAGCGTAGTAGATAATATCTTTGAGAAGATAGAGGCGCATAAAGAGGGTATCCAATTCTCTTTTAAATTCTGGATTCTTTTTATATAGATAGGTAATTGTAAAAATGGTAACGGCTAATCCAAGAATAATATAGAGTCCATAGGTATTAAATGCATGCTCCAACCAGAGAAGAATGCGTGTAGGAAGGGGGAGCTCTGCGTGAAATCTTTCAAAAATTGATTTGAATTTTGGTACAACATAGCTAATAAGTATGGTAAAAGCTATAGCCATCGCACTAAGAGTAATGAGAGGGTAGCGTATAGCTTTTTTGAATTTTCTCACATTGTCGTCTATCTTCTCTAGGATATTGGCAAGTGTAAAAAGGGCATATGCCATATCTCCTGTTTGCTCACCCAATTTAATAAGTGTGATAGTGAGGTTACCAAGTTGATCTGCATACTTCTCTACTGCTTGGGAAAAGCTGATTCCAGCATTAATGCTTTCTGCAATATCTTGT
>WGAX01000011.1 GCA_015494595.1 Nitratiruptor sp. | reverse complement strand
TATCAGATGGCTTTTAGGGATCTAAGTGTTTTAGTAGATAAAGATCTATCTTATGAGCAGATTCAAAATGTGTTGCAAAAGAGAGTCCCCTCTACGATTAAACGCTTCTATCCGGTAGCTATTTATGAAGATGAGCAGTTTGGTAATAGATACTCTTTGACTATTCGCTTTGCTGTGCAATCTGATGAGAAGACTTTGAGTGAAGAAGAGATTGGTGATATTATGCAAAATGTTTTAGATCTTTTACGCAAAGAGTTTAATGCGGAGCTACGATGAGTAGGATCTATGTAAAAAAGATGCAAAAAGGCTTTAAGCTCACTATTGATTCTATTGCATCAGATAAATCTATCTCTCACAGAGCAGCAATGTTTTCACTTCTTAGCGATAAAGCCTCTACTATTCAAAACTTTTTAGAAGCAGAAGATACCCTCAATACTTTAGCTATTGTAGAAAAACTTGGCGCTAAGATTGAGAGAGGAAGAGAGCATGTTACCATAACGCCTCCAAAACAGATCCAAGAGCCAGATAATGTGCTAGATTGTGGCAATAGTGGGACAGGAATGAGGCTTTTTTGCGGTTTGCTAGGAGGTGTTAAGGGCTTTTTTGTGCTCAGTGGCGATAAGTATTTGCGTAACCGCCCAATGGCAAGGGTGGCAAAACCTCTAAGAAGCATTGGTGTAAAGATTGATGGTAGAGAGGAGGGCAGTAAAGCCCCTTTGGCAATTAGGGGCAATACAAAGCTTAAAGCTTTTGATTATCAAAGTCCAATCTCCTCTGCTCAGGTAAAAAGTGCTCTGATTTTGGCTGCATTAAGGGCAGAAGATAGCTGTACAATCACTGAGCCAGAGCTTAGCCGCGATCATACCGAAAGAATGCTAAAGGGTATGGGAGCAGATATAAAAAGTAGCTATCAAGATGGAGCTTACAAGGTAGAGGTTTCCCCTTTGCACGCTCCTCTCAAGCCTCTTGATATAACTATTCCAGCAGACCCATCAAGTGCCTTTTTCTTTGCAGTTGCTGCTGCAATTGTACCAAACTCCTCCGTGCGATTGGTAAATGTATCTTTGAATCCTACAAGGATAGAGGCTTATAAAGTGTTACAAAAGATGGGCGCTCAAGTGGAGTTTATCAAAAAAGAGGATAGATATGAGCCAATAGGGGATATTGTTGTAGAGTATGCCCCTTTAAAAGCTGTTGAAGTAAAAGAGCATATCGCTTGGCTTATTGATGAGTTGCCTGCCCTTGCAATTGCAATGGCGGTAGCAAAGGGCAAAAGTATAGTTAAAAATGCCAAAGAGCTTCGCGTTAAAGAGAGTGATCGCATAAAAAGTGTGGTAGAGAATTTGAAAAGATGCGGTGTTGAAGTAGAAGAGTTTGAAGATGGATATGCTATTAGAGGTGGTAAATTGCAAGAAGCCACAATCAATAGCTTTGGAGATCATAGGATTGCTATGAGTTTTGCAATTGCAGGGCTTTTGAGCTCTATGGAGATTGAAGATGTAGAGTGTATTGCCACCTCTTTCCCAAATTTTATATCTTTATTACGGCAGATTACTGAGGTGAGCTATGGAGATTAGATTGGCAAAAAGCTATGGATTTTGCTTTGGCGTAAAAAGAGCTATCAAGATTGCAGAGGAGAGCCCAAATAGTAAAACCTTTGGACCTCTTATTCACAATAAAAATGAGATTGAAAGACTTGCGAAAAATTTCAATGTGGGACTTGTGGAAAATCTTGAGGAGATTGAGCCAAAAAGTCGTATAATAGTGAGAACCCATGGTATTCCAAAAGATCAACTCAAATTTTTGCAAAGTCAAGATGTAGAGATCATTGATGCTACCTGCCCCTTTGTAACAAAGCCCCAAGAGATAGTGGAGAAGATGAGCAAAGAGGGGTATAGCATTGTAATATTTGGTGATAGGAATCATCCCGAAATTAAAGGGGTAATGAGTTATGCAAAGGATCCTATTGTAGTATTGAGTGTGGAGGAGCTTAAAGAGTATCTACCTAAACTTAAAGAAAGAGTAGCCACAGTAGCACAGACCACTAGAAAATTTCAAGAGTATCAAAAGATTGTGCTCTTTTTGATGGAGCATAAGAAAGAGGTAAGGGTCTTTAATACTATATGCAACGCTACTTTTGAGAATCAAGATGCTGCAAGAGAGCTAAGCAAAGAGGCAGATGTAATGATTATTATTGGCGGTAAAAATTCTTCTAATACGAAACAGCTCTATCGTATCTGTAAAGAGCATTGTAAGGATAGTTATCTGGTTGAAAATAGAGATGAGCTAAAACCTGAGTGGTTTGTTAATAAAAAGGTGTGTGGAATTACAGCAGGGGCTTCTACTCCAAACTGGATCATAGAGGAAGTTATAGAAAAAATAAGAAAATTGGAGTATAATTAGCAAAATTTTATTAAGGGAAACGGACGATTATGGAAAAAGAGGTAAATATGGGTATGGAAAATAGCAGTGAGGACTTTGCAAAAATGTTGGAAGAGCATGAGAATCAGCGAAGTGAGTCAAAAATTATTGATGGGACTATAGTAGAGATTCAAGATGGTGAGCGGGTATTGGTAGATGTAGGTGAAAAACAGGAAGGTATTCTGAATATTAATGAGATTAAGGATAGTGAAGGGAATATTCTCTATCAACCTGGTGATAAGATTAAGGTAATGCTTTCTGGTTTTCGTAATGAAAGGCCAATAATCTCCCATAAAAAGGCAGTTGCCAAAGAGAAGATTAAAGAGTTTATTGAAAAAAATAGAGACAATTTAGAAGAACTCATTATCGAGGGTAAAATTGTAGGTAAGAATAGAGGCGGTTATATTGTTGAAAATAGTGAAGGAGTACAGTTTTTCCTACCAAATTCGCAAAGCTTTTTTAAAACGAAGCCAGAAATTGGAAGAAAATTGAGTGCGAAAGTGCTTAAAATTGGTGAAAATGGTGATTCTATTGTAATCTCTAGAAAGAAGCTTATCCAAGAGGTAGCCCAAAGACGTAAAGAGATTATAGATGAGCTTATGCAAGAGGGTAAAGTAGTTGAAGGCACTGTGAAAAAGATTACAAATTATGGGATGTTTGTAGAGGTAGCCCCAAATGTAGAGGGCTTAGTACACTATAATGAAATAAGTTATAAAGGGCCTGTCAATCCTGCTAAATATTTTCAAGAGGGTAATAAGGTTAATGTAAAAGCAATTGAGTATGACAAAGAGAAGAATAGACTCTCTCTTTCTATCAAAGCAACACAACCAGATCCGTGGGAAGAGATTAAGGGTGAGCTAGAGCCAGGTGATGTGATAAATGTGACTATTAGCAATATTGAGCCTTATGGTGCTTTTGTGGATCTTGGTAATGATATTGAAGGGTTACTGCATATTAGTGAGATGAGTTGGGATAAAAAGCCAAAACACCCAAGTGAGTATGTAGAGGAGGGGCAACAGCTTGATGTTGAGGTTGTAGAGATTGATGTGGAAAACAGAAGACTTAGAGTCTCTCTTAAAAATCTTTTACCCCGCCCATTTGAGGAGTTTTTAAATAATTATAAAGAGGGAGATGTGGTTGAGGGAGAGATTACCTCTCTTACAGATTTTGGAGCATTTGTAAAGATTGGTACAATTGAAGGGTTATTGCATAATCAAGATCTTGGATGGGAAAAAGGTGTTAAGGCAAAGAATATTTTTAATGTAGGTGATAAGGTAGAAGTTAAGATTGCAAGAATTGATAAAGAGAATGAGAAGGTATCGCTAGATAGAAAATCGTTGCAAGAGTCTCCTTTGCAAAAGTTTGCCAAAACCCATAAAGTAGGCGATATTATTAAAGGAAAAGTAAAAGATATTAAAGATTTTGGTGTATTTATCGGAGTGGATGAGGGTGTAGATGCGCTCATTCGCAATGAAGATCTCTATCCTCTTAAAAAAGAGGAGCTAAAAGAGGGTGATGAGGTAGAAGCTGTTATCTCCTTTTTAGATACTAAAAATAATCGACTCAGAGCTTCTGTAAGAAGATTACAGAGAATGAAAGAGAAAGAGGCTTTAAAAGAGATCAACCAAGATGAGAAGACAACGCTAGGAGAGATTATTCAAGATAAATTAAAAAAGTAGGGTAGGTAATGCAGAAGAAAAAGATAGTTGTTTGCGACCATTTGCACCAAAAAGCAGAGGAGATACTTGAAAAAGAGCAAGATATTATCTATATAAATGCAGCCGATGTGCCAAAGGGTAAGCCTTTATATGAGGTTATAGCAGATGCTGATGTGATTATTACTAGAAGCTCTACCCCGGTAGATAAGGAGCTTTTGGAGCATGCCAAAAAGCTTAAAGCCATTGTGAGAGCAGGGGTTGGGGTAGATAATGTAGATATTGAAGAGTGTAGCAGAAGAGGCATTATCGTTATGAATGTGCCTACTGCCAATACTATCGCGGCAGTAGAGCTTACATTTGCCCATATGCTAGCCTGTATGCGAGCTTTTCCTTATGCTCATAATCAGCTAAAACTTGAGAGAATCTGGAAAAGAGAGGCTTGGATTGGCAACGAGCTTAAAGATAAAAAGCTTGGTATCATTGGTTTTGGTAATATTGGAAGTAGAGTAGGTAAAAGGGCTTTGGCGTTTGAGATGGAGGTTATTACATACGATCCCTATATCCCACCAGAAAAAGCTACCAATTTAGGGGTAAAATATACCACAGATTTTGATGAGATTTTACAATGTGATATTATCACTATTCACACCCCAAAAACCAAAGAGACCATCAATATGATTGATTGCGAAGAGATTGAGAAGATGAAAGATGGTGTGGTGCTTATTAACTGTGCTAGAGGGGGGCTTTATAACGAAGATGCTCTGTATGAGGGATTGAAGAGTGGGAAAATCAAATTTGCCGGTATCGATGTATTTGCCAAGGAGCCTGCTACGGATAATAAACTGCTTGAACTTGATAATGTTACAGTAACACCCCATTTAGGGGCAAATACTGTTGAGTCTCAAGAGAAGATCGCTATTGGGGCAGCTACGCAGGCACTGGAGGCTGCACGAGGTATTAGCTATCCAAATGCTTTGAACTTGCCAATCAAAGAGGATGAGATGCCTCCATTTGTCAAGCCCTATCTTGAGTTGACCCAAAAGCTCGGTTTCTTGGCTGCGCAGGTGAATAAGGGGGCATTTAAATCTATTAAAGTGATAGCTGAGGGTGAGATTGCAGACTATATGAAATCCCTTGTGACCTTTGCAGTAGTTGGTGTATTGAAAGAGTCTTTAGGTGAGAATATAAACTATGTTAATGCCGAATTTGTAGCAAAAGAGCGTGGTATTGAGATTCTTAGCAAGAAAAATCCAGAATCTAGCGGTTATAAAAACAGAATTACTGTTAAGCTTACTACAGATAGAGATATTATAGAGATTAGTGGAACTATTTTTGAAGAGAGTGTGCAGCGTATAGTAGCTATTAACAATTTTGCTTTAGATGTTGAACCAAAGGGTAAAATGATTCTTTTTAAAAATACCGATGTGCCCGGAGTCATTGGTGAAGTTGGTATGATTTTAGCAAAACATAATATTAATATAGCAGATTTTAGACTGGGTAGAGATAACCATGGACTTGCTCTTGCAGTGATTATTGTAGATGATGATGTAAGCAAAGAAGTGTTGCAGGAGTTGGCTAATCTAAAAGCTTGCCTCTCAGTATCTTATGCCATTTTATAAGCAGGATTTTCCTGCTTTTTATATGTTAATAATCGCCTAAGTTATGACTTAATATAATCTTCTCAATAATTTTTTACAATCGCTGGAGGGAATATGAGAAAGTTTTTGCTTGTAGTAGTCTGTGCACCACTACTTTTTGCCGGATTGGAGCATCTTTCGCTTAGTGAAGCATTAAATCTGCTTAAAAAGAATAATAGTAACATTAAAATTGCTCAATTTGAAGAGAAGATTGCTAAATTTAATACTAAAATTGCCGATAGTTATAATTTTGGCTCATTAAATTTGGTATTTAATGCTCTTCGCAGCAATGATGCTGGCAATGTTTTTGGTTTTAAACTCCAATCTCGTG
>WGAX01000010.1 GCA_015494595.1 Nitratiruptor sp. | reverse complement strand
GCAGCTTTAATCCAGTGGTTAGCGTTTGCTGTATCTTGCCATGGGTTACATACGTGTACCCAAGCGAACTTGATTTTGCCATCTTCGAGATCGCGCATGATTTTTACGATATGGCTACCGACTTTTGGATTAAGCGTGCCTTTTGGTAGGCGCCAGATTTTCTCACTGATGGCTCTATGTTTTGGATTGAAGACCACCATATCAGCTGGAAGTCTATGAGCAAACGTACCAACTTCCCTTGCAGTACCACACGCGCTTGGCTGACCTGTGAGTGAGAATGCACCATCGCCAGGTTTTGCTTGTTTGCCAAGCAAGAAGTGAACAACGTAGCTTAGCTCGTTATCCCATGTACCTCTGGTGTGCTGGTTCATACCCATTGTCCAAAAGCTCACAACCTTGCGACCCTTTTCTACATAGAGATCTTTGAGTCTTTTGAGTTTTGCTTTAAAGCTCTCTAAACTCTCATCTGGATCGCCTTTAGCTACTTTTGCTACATAGTCAAGCGTATATGGCTCAAGCGATTTCTTAAACTCTTCAAAGCTAATCGCCCAATGTTTACCAGCAGCTTTTGCGTGCTTCATCTTCATTACATCTGTTTTGCCATAGCCAAATGGAGCAAGGGCAATTTTTTCCTCTTCCGAGAGCTTTTTGTGATCTTGATGCCAGATTGTTTCCATCTCTTTCTTGCTGTATCCCAGTTTTTCGGCGTGTTTTGGATTTCTCATACCGTAGCCAATATCAGGATAACCGGTAGCAAAGACAGTATATTCTTTGACAAACTTCCAATCGATTGCATCTGGATGATCATAGACAATGCTTCTAGCAATATAGTTCCAGATTGCTAAGTCTGTATTTGGCTTAAAGATAATCACATCATCTGCCAAGTCACAGGTTCTATGGACATAGGTTGAAAGTACGACAACTTTTACTTTATCTGGATTGGAGAGTTTTCTATCTGTACAGCGCGCCCACAAAATTGGGTGCATCTCTGCCATATTTGATCCCCACACCGCAATGGTATCGGTTAGCTCAATATCGTCATAACATCCTGCTGGCTCGTCAATTCCAAAGGTTTGGATAAATCCAGCAACCGCACTTGCCATACAGTGGCGCGCATTTGGGTCGATATTGTTACTTCTAAATCCAGCTTTTATAAGCTTAGCAGCAGCATACCCCTCTTGCACTGTATACTGTCCGGATCCAAAAAAGGCAATTCCAGTGGGTCCTAGTTCATTGTAAGCCTTTTTAAACTGCTTCTCCATCTCATCAAAGGCTCGTTTCCAGCTAACTGGGCGAAATTTACCTTTTTTATCAAACTCACCCTTATCATTCATACGCAGTAGTGGAGTCTTGAGCCTGTCAGCACCATACATAATCTTGGCGGTAAAGTATCCCTTGATACAGTTTAGACCGCGGTTAACTGGTGCTAGCGGATCCCCTTTGACTGCAACGATTCTATCATCTTTGGTTGCAATCATAATCCCACATCCCGTACCACAGAATCGGCACACCGCTTTATCCCAGCGCCATCCCTTCTCTGCCTCTTTAGCGGCAGCTTCCATCTCTTTTGGAACACTTAGTCCCACTGCACTTGCTGCAGCCGCGGCAGCTGTGCTCTTTAGAAAATCTCGTCTATTTAAAGCCATTGAAGCCTCCTCTTCTTCTGCTTGCATAAGCATAGTTTTACACATTAGATATTTTACGCTTATCAACTTGATTAATCCTTGATATAAATCAAATTTAATAAAACTAAACAAGCATTAATTAAGATAAAATTACTCCTAATTTGATGATAATCAAGAAAATTAAAACTCTATCTTGCTATGATGCGAAAAAACTTATCAAATCAAAGGAGTCTCTATGCTCTATCCCAAATTTTTTGATGAAGTGGAATCGATTTTACTCTATGATCCCTTAGCAGACTTTTTAGGAGCAATTGAAGCAGGCGCAATAGAGATTACATACTTAGATGTTGTCAAATTTGCTGGACACTCCTGCCCTACGGTAGCAGGAGCCTATTTAATGAGCAAAGTAGCGCTAGAGAGACTTTTTATGGATGCTTTGCCAATAAGAGGAGAGATTGCACTGTATGTGAAAGGCAAAAAAAGCGAAGGGGTCAATGGAGTAATTGGCAATACGATTGCCTATATCTGTGGTGTAAGTGATGAGGCAGGTTTTAAGGGTATTGGCAATAGATTTAACAGAAGCAACAAGCTCTTTTTTGATGCAGATATTAGAGGGGAAGTTAAATTTGTGCGGCTCGATAACCACAACTCTATTGAAGTAGCTTATGATCCATCCATTGTACCGCCAGATCCAAAGATGAAGTCACTGATGCAAAAGATACTCCAGCAAAGCGCTACACTAGAGGAGAGAAAAGAGTTTCAAAAGCTTTGGCAGCAAAGAGTTGCTACTATACTCCTTGAAAAAGATCTTTTGCCTAAACTTATCAAGATTTTTTAATGAAAGTGAGATACTCCCCTCCTGCCTCTTGGCAGTAGACTTTAAAGCCTTTTGTTTGCATCTGCTCAATCAGAGGCTCTGGTCTAAAGTCACTCTTTAGCACAATCACTGCTCCAGTTGGCAGTTTTTGCAAAATCTTTTTTGCTTCAGCAAGAGGATTTTTGCCACTATCAAGAAGGCTTGCCACATCTAATACCTCATCTGCTTCTTTAGTGATCCAGCTAGGAGCTTCCTGCTCTTGTGATTCTTCGAGCTTTATATCCAGTGGCTTTTGCCCCACAGCCACTCTAATGCGATTCAAAAGCTCCACCGGATCCATTCCGCCCACCATTGCAGCCTGCTTGATACCAGCCACTCTTGCAACAGTGCGACGAAGGATCGGGTTTTTGAGCTTTTGAAACTTTGGATTGATTTTGATAAGCTCATCCTCTAAAAATGGATAGGCTTTTAAAAGATCGTAAATTTTGGTATCCAATGTTATCTCCATACCTTCTCTCCTCTTTTGTAGCGCAAAAACATCACTACAAAATCTTTAATAATAAGCCCAAAGCAATAGATCCATAAAATATCAAGCCAGATATTTCGCTTATATCCCAGATAAAAATAGAGCACAGGCAATCCCAATACAATAGGCCACTTCAGATAATAAAAAAACAGAATCCCTGCACCATAGAGATGGCGCATAAAAGCTTTAAACTCTCTCACCCAGCCCCCATCGCTTTTTTAACCACATCGCTTGCCATAGAGATATTCCAAGGTGGATCCCAAACAATCTCCACATCTACATTCTTTACACCCTCTATGCGCTTTACTGCATCCTCTACCCACTGCTTCATCATCTGATGGAGTGGACAGCCTCTGGTAGAAAGCGTCATTTTGATATGTACATTATTATCTTTATCTATATCTACTCCGTAAATGAGTCCCATATCCACTAAATTAAATCCAACTTCCGGATCTATAACCGTTCGTATCGCATCATATACCTGCTCTTTAGTAACCATTTTCACTCCTGTATCCTAACATCCACTTCACACTTGCAACTAAAAAAAGGGCAGCAACTACTAAAAAACTTGCTCCAGATTTCATCATCAAAGCGCTTTTAAAAAGCAGTCCCACTCCAACTAGCAATGCCCCCACAACACTAAATAGATACTGCATCCAAGCAGCCTTTTTGGGATACATCTCGTGCAGCATCGGCACCTTCTGCTTACCAACCAATTCACTAAATCTATGAAACCAGACCAAAAATGGGATAATTTTATATAGATGCCCATTGATTAAAAAGAGGAAAAAGACAAACAGAAACCAAAAAGCACTATAAAGCAGATTCAAGTAAGTTAACCCACTTAATAGATATAAAACTCCTAAAACAAAAGCAACCAAAAAGCTTCCATACCCAAAGAGCATAGAGGCATACCAGATCTCAAACTCTTTCCTAACCCGCGTTTTGTAGATAAGATAGATCTGATAAAAGTAAAGCCCTACTGATACAAAGCTTAATACATAGCCAATATGCTCAAAAATAGCAATATCAAGCAAAGCTCCCACAATCACAACAACTATAGAAGCAATCATAACATCAAGAGCCCAGCTAACTGCTCTCTCTTTAAAGCCGTGAGCCAGTCCAAACATAGGCAAAAGCACCAACGAAATGCCATAAATACTCACGAGTACATACCCCCCAACCACCGCAAAGAGGTGGGCTTTGAGAATCTGAGCTACATCAACACCCATAAAGCCGCTCAGCGTCAAAGCCATCAAAAAGCCAAAAATGATGCCAATGAGCAAGAAAATATTGGATACCTTTACAGCCTTGACGGTAACGCTTCTTAGCTCACTCTTTTTTATTGTCAAAAAGGTATCGGTAGCAAAAATCATCATCGCCACCAATACTAAAGCCCCGCCAAAACTAAGCAGAATCGGATTAAACCAAAAACCAAGAATAAGACCAATGACTCCGATAAGCAGCAGGGGAAAAATTATGTAATACCAATCAACACTAAAGTGCCCTGTCTCTAGCACCACTGGCACTAGCTGCGCCATTGCCCCAAAAATAATCATCATCACATAGCCCACCAAAAAAAGATGCACCCAGCCTGCAATCTTCATCTCAAGATATGAAAAAGTTGGCTCGTAAAAAAGCAGTGCAATCATAGAGAGCAGATAAAATACTACACCTGCTATAAAAAATGGGGCTATGAGATTAAATGGGGGCGCAAAATCTTTTGAGACCTGAAACATCTACCACCTTTAACCGTGGCAGCTAGCATCGGAGAGATCAGCTTTTTCTGTGGCTCCCTCTTTATAGCTAAATACTAACTTTACTCTACCATCAGGAAGCTGCTCTTTTTCTATATTGTAGTTCTCTTCTATCTTATTCAAAAGCCCCATAGGCATTTTGTGGTTGATCATAATAAGTTTCACATTTGGATTTGTTACAAGCCTTAGTCCAGCCATAGCGTTTACCATCGGCTCAGGCGGTCCACATCTTGATGTATCAAAAGCGTAGTAGGTAATACCATCTTTTTCCAATTTATAAAAGTCAACAGTAGCTCCCTCTACTGCAACTTTTTGGCCTTTTTGAACAATCTCTTCCATCTTTCCCTCCCAATTAAGATAAAATTACTCTTAATTGTAAAAAAATGGCAAAAAAATGTCATTGATACTAATCAAAAAGGCGGCGCACTTTTGCTCTACGCTTCTTTTTATACAACGCAACTGCCTCTTTTCGCAGATTTTTGGGGATTTTGGAGGTTTTGGGAGCGTACTTGTAGGCTCGCAGTTTGGCCAAAAGCTCTGCAATCTCTCTATCTTTGTCAAACTGCTGCAATCTTTTAGAAAAGTTATAGAGATCCTCTTTTGTACGCAGCTTTATTGGCTCTTCTGTGTTTCTCCTTTTTAAAAGCCAGATAACTAACAAAAGTACAAGAACAGCTATCATATAGAGTAACTCATGATGAAATTTTGGCAGTGTAAGTAGCTCCATCTTAGCGTCCCATGAAAAATTGCTGCAACTTTACAAAAATATTATCATCATCCCACAACTCCACCCAATCTATACCACTCTTGGCAAAAGCAGCGTAGTTTCGATCGAGAGCCTTTTGGATATTGTTATGATACTTTTGCAAACTCTTCTTATAGAGTCTAGCACTCTTTTGCTCTAGACTCTGGTTATCCACCAATTGAGCGTAAATATCAATATCAGCTCTTTCTATGCTATCTCTTGCAACAAAACATACTACATCGTGTTTGGCAGCAAAGAGGCTTATATCGATTGGCTCTAAAAAATCACCTAGAAACACAACTAAAGATGGCTGAGGGATCTGATAAAAGATTTTTGTTATATCTATCTCCAGCCCCCTCCCCACCAAATCCCTCTCCATTCCCTTCGCAAAACGCTCAATAAGTGCACTATTTTCTAAAAATTCTACTTTTTTATCAAATCCCACAACCTGCTCTTTTAATCTCAACGCACTCAAAGCTACCAATAAAAAACTCTCTATGAGTGTGTGCACTTTAAGCCTCTTTGAGCCAAAAAAGAGTGAGCCAGAGCGCAAAAAAACCAGCACAATATTGCGGGCTTTTTCTTGCTGATAGACTCTTACATAAGGCTTTTGCATCTTGGCACTTATAAGCCAATCGATGCGTTTAGCATCCTCTTGATAGTTATATTCTCGAAGCTGAGCAAAATCATACCCCTCTCCCATTAAAGAGGTGGTAAATATCCCCTCCTTTTGAGAGTAGACCTCTTTTTTGGTTTTGATAATAAGATGATCTATCACGGCATCGGCACCTGCTCTAAAATCTCATTCAAAATAGCATCACTACTTAGCCCCTCTGCTTTGGCCTCATAGCTTAAAATGACTCTATGACGCAAAATGGGCTTAGCCATCTGCAAAATATATTCTGGCACCACATACTCTGCACCCTCCAAATATGCCTTTGCCTTTGCAGCCTTAAGCAGCTCAATGCCGCCTCTAGGACTTGAGCCAAAGCGTAGTTTTGGATGGGATCTGGTAGCAAAAACAATATCAACTATATACTCTTTTAAGGCCTTATCTACAAAGATCTGGCTTACTTGCTCCATTGCCTCTAACAGCTCTTTTTGAGAGAGAATCTCCTCTACCTCAACCTGGGCTCCTTTTTCACTCCTTTCCAAAATCTCCAACTCATCCTCCCTACTTCCCACATCAAGCAAAATTTTCATCATAAAACGATCAAGCTGCGCCTCTGGCAGATTATAGGTGCCCTCCTGCTCAATGGGATTTTGGGTAGCCATTACCAAAAAGGGCTTTGGCAGGACAAAGGTTTGGTTATCAATAGTTACCTGTCTCTCTTGCATAGCTTCTAGCAGGGCTGACTGCACCTTGGCCGGAGCCCTGTTGATCTCATCTGCTAGTAAAAGATTGGTAAATACCGGCCCCTTTTTGATAAAAAACTCCATTTTGGCAGGATTATAGATATTTGCCCCGATAATGTCGCTAGGCAAGAGATCTGGCGTAAACTGTACCCTCGCAAAAGTTAATCCCAATGTTTTGGCAAAAGTTTTGACTGCTGTTGTCTTGGCTAAGCCAGGCATCCCCTCTAATAAAATATGGCCAGAACTTAGCAGTGCTACCAATATAGCCTCTATCATCTCCTCTTGACCTACTATGACCTTTTGAATCTCTCTTTTTAAGATCTCAATCTTTTGCATCGTTTCAATCCTTTCAATACCTGCCATTTTGCTTGTAAAAGTCTAGACTCCTCTCGCAGCATATTTTTAACCTCATCAAAACAGCGAGGATAGCGCAATATCAAAAGTGTAAGGAGCTGTTTGCTATTACGAGCCAACAGAATATCTTCTACCTCTTTATTTCTGACAAAAAGATAAAGAAGCAGGCTCGTAGCCCCTCCAAGCACAAAGATAGCTACATATCCAAGAAACTCACCAATTTTTTTAATCAAGGGCACAAGCTTTGCAGGATCATTTTTATTATCAGTAAGTTGTACAGGGATTACTTTAATAGGCACTTGAGGGGTATGTAAAGTTTTATACTCTTTGTAATTAAACTCTGTAAGCTTAATGGAGGGAATAGTAAAATCCTTATGGGCAACGAGGGCGTAGGAGAATATATAATCTATCTTGACCCCCTTTGGAGTATAATGAAGCGTAGTTTTTGGTTTATCTGCCAAAATTTTCACTCCTTTCAAATGTACAATCTCTGGATCAAGCTTTGGCGGATACCCAAGACCTTGCAGTCGTAAAGTAAGAAAAAGAGGCTCATAATTTTTGATCTTCTGTTTATCTATCTGCAATTTAAGAGTAAAATCGCCATAGAGATCCACCTTTTTGACTGGCTTAACCCCAATAATGCTACTTTGGGGATGGAGTGTTACAATCTTGCCCTCTAATGGCTCGGTCTGCTCATATCCTGTCCCCAAAATGTCTTGGCGTATCTGCTCAAGAGCTGCTTTTTTGTATTGCAAGGTGTAAGATATACGCATTTGCCCGCTATGGAGAGGAAAAAGCAGATATGTAAAGGTATAACTCCCATCTCCAATCTGCTTACTTAAAAGATAAAACTCATAATTTTCACTTCTTTTTGGAGCAAACTTCACCCACGCAAGCCTCTCGTAATCTTTATCCCTATATTGCAGCTGCACCAATAAAGGCTCTTTAACAAAGAGGCTGGTTTTGCTTAGAGTAATATTTACATCAGCCAACGCAACTATAACTACAATCATACTACCAAGGATTTTTCTCATCCATATATCCTTTGTTAATAAGCTCATAAAGCCTTGAGCTTTGTGGAATGGAATTAGTACCTTTTAGGCTAGCTCCCTTTTGTCTCTTACCCCCTTTAGCATTACCTGCAGCTATGGCAAGATTGATATTTGCGCCTCCTGCACTCTTTTGCTTTTTGCCATCATCTTTGCTACTCTTTTTTGGTGAGATTTTCTGCTTAGCAAATGGAAGTAGCACCTTTTTTGGTGGCTTTTTAAAAATTAGTTTTTGAATGTGTGCAAAGCTTTTGCTATCCTCTCTTAAGGCGTAGCTTTTAAGAAAGTTTTGCAAAGCTGCTTGAATTTTTCCCTTTTTTTCGTAACAGATACCAATATTGTAGTAGATTTTTGCTTTAATCTCTTTCTCTGTGGAGGAGATGGATCGAAAGAGCTTCAAAGCATCATCAACTTTGCCAAGAGCGCAGAGTGCCACCCCTAGACCGAATCTAGCCTCTAAATACCGTAGACCTTGTAGATATGGTATTGCCTCTTTGTAGTGCTTTTGTTTTAGCAGCTCATACCCTTTTTGTAGCTTATACTCTTCAAGCATTCCCCCTTGCAAAGGAGATAGAAACAAAAAGAGAGCCATAAAAGGCAAGAACTTAGCAAAAAGAGTAGTATGGATATGCACATAGAGCAAAAAGGCTAAGAGTAGCGGAATATAGTAGAGCTGGATCTCTTTTTGGTGTTTCATTTTCTCTTTTTTATCTATGTCAGAAAGCTCATCAATCTCTTCTATCTCTTTACCAAGTTTGGCAAAAAGTGGATTGAGCCTAGAGACTACCAGCTTGCCATTTTGCTTAAGATAACCACTATCTGTTGGAATGAGTGCCCCCTCTTTTGTGCCAATACCCATAGTATAGAGCTCAATATTTTTGGCTTTTGCAATAGCCTGTAACTGGTGAAGATCTGTAAAATCGCCTCCATCGCTAATAATAAGCAGTCGTTTTTTACCTTCAAACTTCCCTACAAACTCTAAAAGCTTTTTAAAGTCAGTACCTTTGGTTAAGATTGCTTCTTGATTTATGCTACCCAACGCTTGCAAAAGTGCCTCTTTATCAGTTGTGGGAGGGGAAAGCAATAAAGGATTGGTTGTAAATGCGATGAGCGCTATAGGCATGGGTGATGCCTCGATAATCTCTTTGGCTTTTGCCTTTGCCGCTGCCAATCTATTGGGTTTCACATCCGTGGCGCGCATAGAATTTGAAAAATCAATCGCAAGAAAGAGTGGCTCCAAAGAGAGCTCACTGCTTTGAGGCTTAATAATTACTGGTTTTGCCAAAGCAATAAAAAGCAAAGCCACCACAACAGGCAGCAAAAAGTAGCTTTTAGTGCTACTTTGCAAGATGATTTGAGGATGAAAAGGGGAGATAACTCTTTTTTGCTTCATAACCCAAGCTAACAGAAGTGCTAAAATAGCGAAAATCAGCCAAAAAGGGTGCATAAAACTCATAGATACCTCTTTATCTGCCAAAGAAGCAGCACTATGAGCACCACACCAAATGAAAAAAAGAGATAGTGCTGATTCACATAGATACCACTTCGAAGAGGACTGCTCTCTAAAGTATCGATCTCTTTGAAAACTGCTGCAAGATCTTCTGGACTTTTTGCTGCAAAACTTTTACCACCACTACTTTTGGCTATCGTTTCAAGCAGCTTTTTGTCATACTCATTGCCTATGCCCACTGTATAGATTCTAGCTCCAATTTTTTTGGCTGCTTCTACTCCCTCTTTAGGGGAATAAATCCCACTATTGTGATGCCCATCACTAAAAAGCACAATAACTTTCTCTTTTGCACCACTTTTTTTAAGCAGCTTCACAGATTGCATCAAAGCATCACCAATTGCTGTATTATTGCCAGCAATACCAACCTCTAAATAGTCTAAAATAAAATCTAGCGCTTTTAGATCATATGTAATACCACTTGCAGGATAGGCAAAACTGCCAAATACCACAACACCCACATTATCATCATAGCGATTGTGCAAAAAGGAGCGTAGTAGCTTTATAAGTGTAGCAAATTTACTCTCTTTACCAAACTCCCCTTCCATCGAGCCGCTAGCATCTATAGCCACTACCAAATCACGCCCCTTTTTTGCACTTTGGGCAAATGAGCTATAGGTAAAGGGGCCAGCCAAGAAAAAGATAAAAAGTGCGCTAATAAGCAGAGGCAGATACTCTTTTTGCAGCAAAGAGGAGGGTAAAAAGGAGGTTTTGGCAAAGTAAATTTTAAGAGGCTCTCTCTTACAGCGCACAAAACAGGCTAAAAGTGCTAGCAGCAAAAAGGCTATAGGATAGGCAAAGGCAAAATGCATTACTCCAGATCGCTTGCTAATTTAAAAATATCGCTAAAATCATTAATAAAACTTTTACACCTCTCACACACCATCTCCCCGCCTTTATAGGCAAAAGGGGTTTTACACTCATTGCAGATCTCTAGCCTATGATGAATCAGCTCTTCACCCCTATCAAATGCGTATGTAATGAGATCAATCTGCTCTTTATCACTCACCGCTTTTGGTTTACAAATATCGTTGCAGATATTACAATCGATACACCTGCCAGCTACAAACCAGATGGCTGCTCCATCTTGAGAGAAAAAGAGCGCATTTGTTGGACAAAACTGCACACAATCGCCACAATTTGTGCACTCATCACTAATACCCTTTTGGGCTAAAAAGGAGTAGCTAGTTGAGATATGGGATTGTAGATTGGATGTTTCTGCTTTGATGCTGTTTTT
>WGAX01000009.1 GCA_015494595.1 Nitratiruptor sp. | reverse complement strand
GCGTTTGCATCCACCAAAGCAGCTGCTGCTATCACACCTGTTTGCAAAAAATTTCGTCGTGTCACTATTGCTCCTTTTCTCATTGTAATTAAAACCAAAAACGAATACCCCACACAAAAGAGCTCTCACTCTGCCCATTTACTCTCTTTGTGGCACCAAAGTTTCTTTTTACACTTACTCCTATATATGGAGCAAACTCCCTTTTTACTTCATAGCGTAAACGAAAACCTGCCTCTATAAAATTTAGTCCCTCTCCCATTCCTTGCATCAAATAACTTTTACTCATCCATCTACTCTCAAGACTTGAAGTAAGGATCAATCTTTGCGAAAAAAGGGTTTCATACTCAAAATCGAGATCTACCCCTACACCACTACTACCAAAAAGCAATTTTACTCTTGTCTCTATCCAGTATGGTGCAAGCCCAAAAAGTGCAACTTCACCAAATGCTTTGCTTTTTTCTACTTTGTCTATCTCTCCTCCTATTTGCACATCCCAAAAGGGAGTTATAGCACGGGAAAAAACCAGCTCATTTTGCCAGCTACTATCTTCTCCTTCACTGTAAAAATAGAGTTTGTTGACATTATAGCCCGTATACGCACTCACATCCCAAACCTTCGTACCACCCTTTTGCAACTCAAATCTATCAAAAAGCACTTGATAACGAAAAACATCACCACCCCCTGCAAAAAGAGCACTTCCTACTCCAAATAGTATAAGTAACCATTTCATTCCACAACCTTTACTTCACGAAACATACCCCCCATATGATAGAGCAGATGGCAGTGATAGACCCATCTGCCTCTGGCATCCACATCAATTCGCAGACTCACTTTGCTACCGGGCTGCACATTGATAGTGTGCTTGCGCACAATTTTATCCCCTACTTCCAGATCACTCCACATTCCGTGCAGATGCATTGGATGATTCATCATCGTATCATTAATAAAAGTAACCCTTAGTCGCTCCCCATAATGAAATTCTAAAGGCTTGGATTCATAATAGGGAATGCCATTAATTGCCCAGATATAGCGCTCCATATTGCCTGTCAAATGCATTACAATCTCACGATCGGGATAGCGATTTTTAATTCCTGGAGTTTCTAAATCAGCATAGGTAAGAACTTTACGCTTTACACTTCTTAACCCTACACCCGGATCATTTAAACGATACTGAGGAGCTTTGGCATGCATCGTCCAAGCCACTCCCTCTTTTTTAGGAAGTGGAGTTTGGGGAATTGGTTTGGGCAAAGAGGATTGCATATTGTCTCCCTTTTTGGCGTTCATCTTCATACCTCGCATTGCCATTCCCATATCCACCATCCTCAAAGATTCAAAAGGGTATGGCGTGGGTAGAGCTATTTTTGCAGATGGATCTTTACCAAGTTTGGCATATGCCTTACCGCTGCGAGCCATATCCTCTACATAGATAAGCGTATCACTCTTTAACTCTACAATCACATCATAGCTCTCTGCTACTGCAAGGCGTATATCATCCACCTCCACTGGCCTTACTGCAACACCATCAGCTGCAATAACTTGCATCTTATGCCCAGGTATTCGCACATCAAAGTGAGTCATTGCCGATTGGTTTATCAAACGAAGTCTTACCCTCTCACCTACTTTTGCAAAAAAGTGCTTTTGCATATCATTGATACAGTATGTGTAGGTGGCTGCTGTCACATCAGAAATATCACGATCATCCATACGCATCCTATTCCACATAGCGCGACGCTTCAGAGCCTCAGCAAAGCCAAAGCGGCGCACTTCATTTGCAAAATCAAAAATTGTGCGTTTATGGTAGTTGTAGTAGTCACTCTGGACTTTGAGATGGCGATAGATGGTGTCTGGATCTTCATCGCTCCAGTCATAGAGCGCTACCACATAATCTCTATCTACATTCGGTGCTAGATCATCTTCGATAACAATAGCTCCGTGTAAGCCGCTTTGCTCCTGAAAGCCTGTATGAGAGTGATACCAGTAGGTGCCAGTCTGCTGTATTTTGAAGCGATAGACAAAAGTCTCTCCTGGCATAATGCCCGGATAGCTCACACCCGGCACTCCATCCATCGTATAGGGAAGAATGATTCCGTGCCAATGCAGACTTGTAGGCTCATCAAGGTGATTGGTGACTCGCAGCGTCACCACATCGCCCTTTTTCCAGTGCAGCGTGGGAGCTGGGAGCATATCGTTGATAGTGGTAGCAATTACTGGCTTGCCAGTAATATTGAGCCAGGTTTTTTTGATATGCAGATCAAACTCTGTGCCTTGCAAAGCGGCAGTTGGAATCTGCTCACCTATGTTTTTGTTGGCTTTTGCCGGCACAACAGCTATTAATCCAAAGGCTGCTGAAGTTTGGAGAAATTCTCTTCTATTCATCACACTCTCCTTTGTGTAAGTCTACAAAGAAGAGTGTGGAAGATGTGTGGAGAGTATATTACCTTCTTGCAAAAACTCCTGTAGGATCCATTTTAAGCACTGGATAGATACTTATTAATGCCACGACAAAGCTAATAATATAGACCCCAAGAACTCCTACCAAAGGAGCAAACCACATCATCCTAAATGGATAATCAAACTCATACAAAAACAAAATCTTCCCAACTAATGCACAAAATCCTATCCCCATACCTACACTAATGGTAGCGCTCATAAATGCTTGGAAAAAAATCATAGATATCAGTTGGTTTTGTGAGGCTCCTATTGCTTTGAGTATCGCATACTCTTTGATATTTTCATAGGTAAACATATAAAGCATAATGCCTGTTACGCCAAATCCCACGATTACTGCAAGAAGTAGCATAGAGACCATATCTCCCACATCTTCAGAGTTTTGTAAAAGCCAAAGCACTGTATCTTTTTTAAATTGCTGGGAAGTTCTAGCTTTGAGTCCAGTTTTTTCTATATCTTTTATAACTCTTTGAATATCTGCTCCTTTTTTTACTTTTACCAAGAAAAATGTAGCTCTATTTTTAATAGATGGGAAAACTTGCAAAGCTGTTTTATATCTTGTGTATAAAAGTACTCTTGGAGGAAACCTTGGCAAAGAGTCTGCGATACCAATGACGTTTAAGAGATTATGATTTAACAGTATTTTATCTCCTGCTTGCATCTTTCTCATCCCTTTATGGATGTCCCATTTAGGATAAGAAAGCCCTGCACTTACAAGCTTGCCATGTGTTCCGCCCGTCGCTGCTGCTACGCTATTTGGAATATATAAAAGATTTTTATTTGTATTTAGTTTTGGAATACCAGTTAAAGAGGCATCATCAACGACAATCATCTGAGCATCTTGAAATTTTCCATTGAGATAGCGTATGTTTACGTCTTTTAATAGCATAGGGACTGTATAGCCAACTCCTGAGATACTTCTTATTTGATAGATGAGATTGAGGGGGATGTCAGTTGCCATTTGTGTAGATCTCACAGCTCTATCCATCACCCATATATCGACGCTTGGATTTTCATCTATCAGCGCAAATCCTCTTGTGATAAATCCAGCCAGATATGAAAGAGCAAAGGTCATCATGAATGAAGTAAAAGCTATACCAAAAATAAGCCCCAAAAATTTAACCTTATCTCCCCAAAGAAGTTTTAAAGCAATATATCTCATTGTGCCTCTATATATACATCAAAAATCTCTCCGGCATACAAAGGAAAATTAGCGTTTTTTACTTTATACACCACCTGCAATGCTTTTGTATTTCCAATCTCAAGCGGCAGATGAAGAAAAATATTCTTTTGCTCTATAAATGGTCTTATATAATCAAATGCAAGCTCTATTTTTTTACTTGGATCACCTCTGACGTATGCAACCGCTTTTGCCCCTTTTTTTATTTTATATGCCAAAAGTTCATCCACTTGCGCATAGAGTTTAAAGCCGTTTGAGCCTACTATAAGATATGGCAAAGTAGAAGCTTTTACATACATACCTTGATATATACGATTTTTCAAAACTATTCCATCTATTGGTGATTGTATGAGATAATATTTTTGTTTTTGCTTTAAAACTTGTAATTTTTTTATCTCATAT
>WGAX01000008.1 GCA_015494595.1 Nitratiruptor sp. | reverse complement strand
GATACTTTTTGAGGAGGCTTTGTTTGAAAATTTTTAACGCTCCTCTCATAAGCGGTAGGATTTTTAAAGGTAGTTCTTCTTTGATGCTGGTAAGTAGAATTATTAAAGAGCTTATTGCCAAGCCAGCTTCCTATAATCGCTCCCGCAGCACTTGCTAAAATCACCTCTCCCAGACTCATACCTGCATGGATTTGAGGATTTACAAGAGCGCTCTGGTTATTTTCAACTTTTTGAGACGCTTCGGCAACCAGCTTATCTAGCTCCTCTTTACTCAAAATTCTCTCACTCCCGTTACTCTCTCGCAAAATTACTCTTGTGGTGCTGCTAGGATACTCCTCCACAATCCTATAACTCCCATCTTTATTATGCTCAATGACTACAAAAGCCCCCTGCTTTTTGGCAGCCTCTTGCAAAGCGTTACTCTCTTGTGCATTCTCTCTCTTTTCACACCCTACAAGCCCCACTACAAGTACCGCACCAAGCCCACCGACCATTGCGTAACTAGAAACCTTTTTGAGTATTCTCACCTCTTCTCCTTAAATATAGATATAGCACTCCCGCAACCATCATCATTACCAAAGAGAGTATCTGTCCCATCGTCATCCATCCACAACACACAAATCCAAGTTGCATATCAGGCTCTCGAAAAAACTCTAATACAAAACGAAATAGCCCATACAAAAAGCCATAGAGTGCAATCAACTCGCCACTAAAGCGCTTCCTCTTTCGATACCAAAATAGTATCAAAAATAGTACCAATCCTTCAAAAAAGGCCTCATAGAGTTGGGAGGGGTGGCGTAGAGTATCTCCCACATAAATCCCCCATGGCACATTAGTTACTCTGCCTACAAGCTCTTGATTTAAAAAGTTGCCAATGCGCCCAAAAATGTAACCAATAGGAACAGAGACTGCTACAAGATCCAAAAGCTCCCAGAGATCTTTTCTATACTTTTTGGCATACAGATAGGTAGCCAACAAAAAGCCAATGATAGCTCCGTGATAGCTAAACCCCCTAATGCCTACAAAATGCCCATTTAAAAAGGGATTAAATATTTGCCAGGGATGTGTAAGATAGTAGCTCGTATGGGGATCATAAAAGATAATATAACCAAGCCTTGCTCCTACAATGACACCAATTTCTGCCCAGATAAAGTAAATATCGAGATCTCTCTTACTAAAAGGGAGTCGATCGTGACGAACAAGCCATTCGGCAAAAAAGAGCGCTACTAAAAGCGCCAATACATACATTATCCCATACCAGTGTACAGGAAAACCAAAAAACTCAAAAGCTACCGGATTGAAATGCTCATATATATGCTGCCACCAATGCATTAAGCCCCTTAGAAAAAAGTGAAAAAATTATATCCAAATTTTTTAAGCAGCTTTTTTCTCTTTCCTTTTTTGCATAATTTTACGCTCACTCTCTTCCAATAACTTATCTAGGAGTTTAAAGAGTCTCTCAGAGACCTTCTCCAAATTCTCAAATTCATGATAGATCTCTTTTTGATGTTGGATAAGAAAATCCTCAAAATCTGCTCTTTGCACAAGATTTATAATGCGTTTAGAGTAATCGTGCACAACCTTATGAGGCTCCTCAATCTGCTTATAGACTTTACTTCCTTGATAAATGAGTTTACCCTCTCCATAATACCATTTACCAAAATCGCAATGGTGCTCATCTACATAAGGGGTTTCAACCTTTGCACTAAAAAAGTTGCGATAGACCACCTTATTTTTGTAAATGATATGATCAAGTTTAAATTTGGTAATAGAGAGAATATTTTGTATAAGATTTGCCAGTACAGTGGTTTTGGTAGCATTTTCTGTAAATTCATTAATAGAGTGTTTAAATTTTGTAAGCACTACTGCAGAATCGTTGGCAATCTTCTCCATTTTTATGGAGTTTTGCATACTCCTTTTACTCTCCTCTTGTAACTCTCCCAATACGATACGCACCTCTTCTGTAGAGTGCTGCGTCTTTTCAGCAAGCTTTCTCACCTCTTCAGCTACAACTGTAAAGCCTTTGCCCATCTCTCCTGCTCTTGCTGCTTCAATTGCTGCATTCAATGCTAAAAGATTCGTTTGATCGGCAATATCGTTGATGAGTTTGATAATATCATTTACATTCTCTGTCTTTTTGTTGAGTTTTTCAATAACAGTGTGGGACTCCTTGACCATAAAGAGTAGACTATTGAGCTTTTGCACAATCTGATCCAACACTCTTGATACCTCTTGAGAATCTTTGGAGATCTCATTACTATTTTCTACAATATCCTTGACTTTATCTATGGAGCTAAGAAGATCATTTTTAATAATAGCCAAACCTCCCGCTACTCCTCCGCCAAGCTGTCCCACTTTTGAGTTGAGTTTCTCCTTTTCAACAAACTTCTCTTTGAGCATCATCGCATCTACAGAAGCATTAATAGAGTCTGCAATCTGCTTAAAGATACCCTGATACTTTTTCACATTCAATTTTGTAAACTTTTTATTCTCCAAATTTTTTAAAACACTATTTACATCTCGTAAAAATCCTTCTACCTGATGCATAAAAGCATTGAGATTCTCAAACATTTGACGCAATGTTCCTACATCCTCAACATCTACACCATACTCAAAAATACCATTTTTGGCCTTTTGCAAAACTACCGAAATATTACTCAGCGACTTTCTAATATGAATAACACTTAAAAATATGACAATAGCACATAAGAAGTTGATAATGTTAAGAACAAAGATTGCATTAAAACCATTTTTATATACCTCAAAACCCAAAGAGATGGAAAAAAGGGCTATTGAGATAATATTAGCATACTGAATCTTTTGTAATGATGACAAATTTTTCATACTTTTCCCCTCTACCTTTTTTACTATTATCGTTAGAAGAGGGGAAGAGTTTAGCTAGCGAAGGATAACGCGTGCTTTAAGAGGCTGCGTCGGTCTATTGTTGTTACCCATAATCTTGTGCAATTTGACAATCTGCTGCCTACTAGCCTCTACTGGCTTTTTAAGTACAATCCAGCGCACCCCCTCTGTACAAGGCGGCGTAGTAAATGAGCCATCATAGCGATAGTAATCTAGCTTTTTTGGAAAAAGCTCTCCGGGATTAAACATCTCATGCAGCTTTTTTACCTCACCCACTTTTGGGCTCACATCATTGAGCAGCTTTTGCAGCACTTTATTCTCTTTACCCTCTTTAAACATCAAAGCAATCACTAAATACTCTCCATCTTTGCTTTGATGTACAAAGTGCGCCTCCATCGGATACTGCCTCGAATCAATTGTATTCTCACTTGGCGTATGAAAATGAAACTGCTTAAGAGTAAAAGTGATCCCATCTACTACTACTTCATCTCTTCCTTTTGTATTTACTTTTACAGTATGGCCGTTGTTTACCACATCAAAAGCGATCCCTGCATAGTAGATTTTAAGTTTTGGAAGTTTGGCATCGATAAAGCGATTGAGATTAACAGGTGATTGATTGGCACCAAGTTTACACATACGAAATTTTGGATTAATCTGCGCCCAATGTGCTGGCGAAACTTCACCCTTATACCCCCAATGCTTATGCTCTGCGTGATGCCCCTCTCCTGTAACACCTGCTAAAGCCAGTGAGATAGCAGCAATCCACACTATACCCTTTTTCATATTTACTCCTTTTTTAAAGCTTGAGCAATCAGCTCAATGGGATTTTTAAAAATCTTTTCACTCTTTGCCTGCACCAAAGCGTTACTTAGCTGCACCCGACACGCACTACACTCAGCAGCCACAATATCTGCCCCGCTCTCTTCGATCATTGCAGCTTTAGGCTTGCCTGCAGCCTCTGCCAAGTGATACTTTTCACTCTGTATTGTTACACCCCCAAAGCCACAACACCTATTGGGATCGCTCATCTCTTTGATTGTGTAGTTTTGGCTAAGCAGCGCTCTTGGCTCTTTCCATACCCCTTGCACTTTTCTAGCATGACAGGGATCGTGATACGTGATAGTTGGCAGCTGTTTGCCTCTTTTGGCCAACAGCTCCTTGAGCTCTGTCTTTTCATAAAGCCATTGGGTTGCAATAAAAATCTTCTCATTCAATCTCTTTGCCCGCTTTGCCCACTCATCCTCTCCTCTATTGTGAAAAAAGATCTCCCAATCGTGTTTGATCATAGCGCTACAGGTAGCCTCTGGCACAATAATTGCCTCTACCTCATCAATGAAACTCTCAAAATATTCAATATTTCTCTTGCAAAGATATGAAACTGTATCAAAATCTCCTGTAAAATAGGCTGGAGCCCCGCAGCACAGCTGCTTTTTAGGGATAAAAATCTCATAACCAAGCTCTTGCAAAATGGCTACTAAACTATCGCCAATTTCAGTATAGTTGTAGTTGGCAAGACAGCCGATAAATATAGCTACCCTCTTTTTGCCCTTACCAAGATGCTCGGGATAGCTATTGAGAAAACTTCTGCTCTTCATTGATGGCAAAAGTCTGCCTTTTTTGAGCATTGGCAAGGAAAATCTTGCGATTAAACCTCTTTTTTGAGGATCTTCACTTAAAGCACAGCTTTTAAACACAAAACCCAGCTTACTAAAAAGATCCATCGCCCAGCGGTTGCGCAGCAGCCAAAAAAAGGCTCTCTTATACCAGGCTATGCCATATTTCTTGGCTATATCTGCTCTAACTTCTTCTATTACCATATCGGTTGGCAAAGAGTTGGGGCACACATCCACACAGTTAGTACACAAAAAGCAGCTCTCAAAAATATCTTTTGCTGTCTTATCTAGCTCCAACTCCCCCTTTTGGTAATCGCCCAAAAGCTCAATAAAGCCTCTGGGACTTGTAACTTCATCGGGATGGACTTGGTGGATTGTGCAAGTTGGAATACATTTACCACACTTTATACATGCATCACTTACCTTCGTAAATTCAAACACGCTAAACCTCTTTTAACTCATTTATATCGGTGTACAGCAGATACCCTTTTGTCTCTTTGCGGCGCAGCTTTTGGCACGCCTCTTTATAAAAACGCACTTGATTCATATAAACCCTCTCATCAGAGGGTTTGGCGCTTTTATAATCCACAACAACATCCCTTTTTCCTTCAATAAGCAGATCGATTATACCAAGCCTATTTTGAAGCACAAAAGGGATCTCTCTATATCTTTTGCCATCAAAGCCTTTCTCAAGCTTTTTGGCACTTTGTACCATCTCTTCAATCTCTGCTTCTGGTACAAAGGATCTATAGCGCCTTTTAGCATACTTTAGCCCAACTTCCATCGCCTCGTGCAAAGCCTTTCCCCTGTAAATCGCTGGATAATCGTTGGCTTTATACTCTCTCTCCTCCTCAAGCACCTCTTGTGCTCCAAAATATCTGTATGAGTAATCAAAACGGCTTGAGTACTTCTGCTCATCCTCTAAAGATGGTGTAATAGAGCCAATTTTAGAGGTATGAGCCATCCAAAATCTTTTGGTTTTGGGCTTTTTAATTAAAATTAAAGACTCTTTTGCTCTGGTAAGCGCCACATAGGCTACATTTTTTAGCTCTTTGTTTTTTTGCTGCTCATACTGCTCTTTAACCCTTTTAAAATTTTTATCAAAGTACTCTCTTCCTTTTATATTCCAGTAGATTCCCGCAATATGAATCCCATCATCTGCCAAATCAAAGATAATCTTTGGAGAGAAACTGCGCTCCTTGCCAACTCTATCCAATACAATAGTATGGGCAAAGCTTAAACCTTTGGATTTGTGGATTGTCAGTACCTCTATTCCTCCGCCTCTACTTTGCATCTGTATACTCTCACTCTCAATATGCTCCAAAAACTCCTCAAGATCTTTATATTTTGTAGCAATCTGTACCAAAAGTTTTACCGATCTATCCCAAAGAGTGTATCGATCGGCAATCTCTCTTATCATCACAGCTGGCTTTTTTCTTGGAAGCTGCTCTGCTTTCTGAGCGCTTATAGCCTCAAACTCAAAGCGATAAAACTCCTTTGGCTCAATTTGATAACGCAGTAGCGATATAATAGCCCGTGCCAAAGGTTGATGCACCACTAATTTAGAGCTACTGGTAGTTACCTCTTTTTGAAACTGCTCTTTAATATATTCACTCACTTTGATAATATCATCATTGGTTGGCACTAAAATAGCTATATCTTTGTCTATTACACCATTTTGCCAAAGCAGCTCCAACTTTTGCCCAAGAGTCTTGAGTATATCCTCACTTTCGCTCACATCCACATAACCACCGCTCTCATTGGCTTTTTGGTGTAAATTAAAAGCTTTATTGACATAATCTACAATATTGGATTTGGAGCGGTAGTTGAGCTTTAATTCACCAGTTTGCATCTGATACTTATCAATCACATAATCAAAAAGCCTCTCATTCCCTCCCCTAAAGCCATAAATAGCCTGTTTGGTGTCACCTACCAGAAAAAAACCTCTTTGCTCCTTTTGTCCCTGCCCGCTATAGATCTCATCTACCAAAGGCTCAAACAGCATCCAATCCTGAGCCGAAGTGTCTTGAAACTCATCAAAAAGAATATGCTCAATTCTAGCATCAAGGCGAAACTGTAAAAATTGACTATGGATATGGCTACTTACAAGCTCATTAGCAATATACTTAATATCGATAAAATCCAACTCGCCATTTTGCTTGATAAACTCTAGTCGATACTTTTTATACTTTTGATAAAAGTTAAAAAGAGTAGCTAAAAAGGTTACTTCTATATTTTTCATATACTCAGCAACGCCTCTTTTAAACTCCTCAAACTCCCTTTGAGCCAAAGAGCACATCTTCACGCCACTTATTGCAAACTCATCTCTTTGCAGCCACGCTGGGACTTTACCGCTTCTGTTATAAATAGCCTCCTGCAGGCTATTTGGCATAGTAAAGGAGGCTTTTTTACTTTGGCTTCCATACTGCTGGATATGATCTACTATTTTTTGATAAAGTTGTAATACATCAGCCTCCTCTATCTTGGAGGTAGTAAAATGGAGGTTAGGCAACTCCTTATCTTTCTCATATAAAAACTCTAGAAACTGTGCAATATCCTCTCGCTCAAATTTTCTTATAAAATCTAAAAACCGCTCAAACTCTCTAGCACTCAAACTCTCTAAAAAAAGCTCAAAAATACCTTCTACCTCAGCAATAGCAAAATCGCTACTAAGCCCCGCATAGGAGGCAAATTTTCTTACAATTACCTGGGCAAAAGAGTCGATTGTGCGAATATTGAGGCTACTGGAATAAAAGCTGTGTTTAATCTCATCCAATCTCTTTTGCAATACTTTTTCATCTATACCGTTAATCTCTTTAATGGCTTTGAGCTTTGCCTTATCCAGACTGCACAAAAACTCCCCTGCACGCTCGCGCATCTCATTGGCAGCCTTATTTGTAAAGGTAATTGCCAAAATATCGTAAGGCTCTCTTTTTTCAAAGAGTCTAGCCAAGTAGTGAAGTGTTAAGCTATAGGTTTTGCCTGTACCAGCGCTTGCCAACAGAGCATAAAAGCTATTCATACTTCACCTTTGCAGCCAAACTTATATGCACAAAAGTAGCAGGTTTTCTCCTCTTTGCTTCTTTGAATGCTTTGGGGCAAACTTTTCAAAATATCTTGAAGCTTCTCTTGTGCATTTTTGACATCTGGTTTGATGAGCCTGCTATTGTATAAGTCCCAGATGTAAACCTCTTCACTCTCCCAGATATAGGCATAAAAGAGGGCTTGGAGGGTATCTTTTTGGCCAATATTTTTGGAAGTTTTAAAATCTACAACCATTACGGGCTCTCTTTTTAGCACTCGATCAGCTCGTGCTTGCAAAATAAAGTTGCCAAATTTTCTTTTTTGCGTCACCTCATCATCGATGGGATAGCTAAGATAGGAGAAATCTTGCTTTGCAAAAGAAAAAACTCTTCTCTCCCACACAGCAGCAATCTGCAACCGCTCCTGCTTTGTAGCATTAATATGCAAGTAGGAAAGTATAGAGTTGGCATACTCTTTATAACTTTTTGGCTGCTGTTTTGCTGCTTTTTGAATGGCACTATGAATGAGTGAGCCCAAAAAGCGCTCTTGAGTAGGCTGCTCAATTTTTTGCTGATAGACAAAGTAGTAGCGCATAGGACACTCCAACAGCATCCCAAGCTTTGTAGGAGTGAGAGGATTTGTAATTTTTAGCTCCTCTTGGGGCTCAAAGTATTTTGGCTTGGTAAACTGGGGCAAAAGTACATCTTGGTAGTAGCTGCCATCCTGTTTTATAGTAGGTAGCTGAGAGAGGAAACGGCTGGCATCTTGCTCATCGTTTTTGACATAACTGACTGCTACCCTTTTTGCCCTAATAAAAAGCATAGTATAAAAGTGTTTTTGTAGCGCCTCTTTATCGCTTCTTGTGGGCAGATTGGAGCGCTTCCTCACCCTTGAGTCTATAAAAAGATCCGTTGTAGTGATTTTTGGCACATACTCCTCATTAAAATCTACTACAATAACCCCATCAAAGGCTACTCCTCTACTCTCCAAAGTCTCCATCACCGTGATTTTCCCACCTCTTACATCATCAAAGCTTAATTTGCTTAGACGCTGCAGCAAAAGATGCCATAGAGTTTGCAGATTATGCTCATAAGGCACAACTAGCCTCTCAAATCTAAAAAGCTCCTCCTCTATAAGCTCCTTCTCTTTGGACTGAGCTAGCTTCTCAATAGCCTTTTTTAACTCCTGCCAATCTCTTACATCTCTAAAAATCTCTATATCCTGCTCATCTAGCTTTTTTTCAAAACTCCTCTCTTTTTCAAAAGAGAGCTTATAAAAGGCTTCTAGCTTTTGGTAAAGTCTGCTATATATAAAGCTCTCTCCCATAGCAAAATTGAGGTTGTTAAGCTTATCAAAGGCTTGTAGATACTCTTTAAAGCCAGCATCAGGCAAAATAACTGCAATATTTTGGGGCTCTATACCGCTTTGCACAAACTCCTCAATCTTTGCAAAGACAAAATCGACTTGATCTACCCTTGTGCTAAAACGGGCACACTCAATAGCTGGCATCTTTGGCAAAGGGCGTTTAAAAAGAGGCTGCTTTTCAATGGTATAAACTCCCTCCTCCTCTATGTTAAACATCTTTGAAGCCAGTTTCTTATTAAACTTTGTAACACTAAAGTGAATCGTTAAAGGCGTTGGGATCTTTTGTAGAAGCTCTCTTTCAAATTTGGTCAAATATCCCTCAACAAACAGCTCAATCTGCTCAAATTGCATCAAATACTCTTGATTGAGAGGCGGATCTTGAATGAAAAGTTTATCGGTAAAGTTATGCTTTTGCAAAAGCTCATAGTAAATCTCTTGGATCTTGGCAAGCAGCTGCAGATGCTCGCTATACTCTGCATAAGTATCACTCGTATCAAGACTCTCAAGCCCTACCTCCTCTTGTTTCATCTCTAGTAAAAAGGAGTAAAGCATATCCACTTGGGATAAAAACCCTCTCCACTGGGGGCTGAGTCCAAGTTTTTCTAAAGAGACACTCCTAGCAGCCTCATACAATAAAAGCTTTCTGGTATCCTCATCCACCAAAGGCGTATCAATATCTATAATGCGCTCAAAAAACTCCCCAATAGTAAGCAGCTTTGGTAAAAAGGTGTTATTATGCTGGGCAATAAAGTGGCGCATCTGGCGATGAGTGGTAAAGACTAGAAGATTCATACCGTTTTACTAAAGACTTT
>WGAX01000007.1 GCA_015494595.1 Nitratiruptor sp. | reverse complement strand
ACTTGAGTGGTAAAATCAAAACGGTTACCGTAAGTTATGAGGCGCATAGATATTACGCTTCTATTCTTTTGGAAATTGAGGCTGAGCCAATTGAATTTGTAAGAGAGCCTATCGGTATCGATATGGGAGTAGTTTACGCCGTAACCGATAGCAACGGCAATCACCATAATATTGAGGACTACTCCCCACGATACCAAAAAGAGCTTATAAAGCTTGAAAGGTGTCAAAAGGCTCTCTCAAGAAAGCAAAAAGGCTCAAAAAGGTATCAAAAAACCAAAATCAAGCTTGCAAGGCAGCACAAGAGAGTATCCAATATCCGCTACAACTTCTTGCATCAAATCAGCCACATCTACAGCGAAAACCAAGCAATTGTGGAGGATTTGAATATCAAGGCGATGACGAAATCCGCCAAAGGGACAATTGAAAATCCTGGTAAGGGTGTCAAAGCGAAATCTGCTCTCAATCGCAAAATCTTGCAAAACGGGTGGGCTCTCTTTTTTGAGTTGCTTGAGTATAAGACAAATCACAATCTCATCAAAGTCGATCCCAAATACACAAGCCAGTCCTGTAGCAGATGTGGATATGTGGATAAAGCAAACAGAATCACTCAATCGAGGTTTGTATGTAAATCCTGTGGCTTTACCATCAATGCCGACGTGAATGCCGCAAAAAACATACTTGCCCGTGGGATACACGGCAACAATGCCCGCCAGCAACCTAAGGTCGCTTAGGGGAGCGGGAATCCACCTCGTTTACGGGGTGGAGTATCAACTAGCTCAAAAAGATATTCATATTCCATTTATTTAAGGATTTTTTATGCAACTAACCCTATCTTCTCCTTTGGATATGCATCTGCATCTACGAGATGGCAAGATGCTAGAAATTGTAGCACCTCTTAGTGCCAAAGAGTTTGCAGGGGCTTTGGTTATGCCAAATTTGGTGCCTCCTGTAACCTCTAAAGAGATGGTGCAAAGCTATAAAGAGCGGATTTTGCAAGTTTGCAAAGATGATCGTTTTACTCCTTACATGAGCCTTTTTTTCTTGCCTGAGTATGATTATGAATTTTTGCAGGAGCTAAAAGATACGATTTTAGCTATCAAGCTCTATCCAGCTGGCATTACTACCAATAGTGAAGGGGGTGTGGATAATTTTAGCCTAGAAGCCTTAGCCCCGACGCTAGAGGCTATGAACGAGCTTGGTATTCCTCTATGTGTGCATGGGGAAACCAATGGCTTTGTGATGGATAGGGAGGCTGAGTTTATTCCAATATATGAGCGTATCGCTAAGCGCTTTCCAGAACTAAAAATCATTATGGAGCACATTACCACCAAAGAGGCGGTTGATGCGCTCATGCGCTTTGAAAATCTCTATGCCACCATTACATTGCATCATCTCCACATTACTTTGGATGATGTGGCAGGAGGGCTTTTGAGGCCTCATCTCTTTTGCAAACCCATCGCCAAAAGGCCAGAAGATAGGATGGCTTTGAGAAAAGTTGCATTTATGGCGCACGAGAAAGTGATGTTTGGCAGTGACTCAGCTCCCCATCCAAGAGACAAAAAAGAAGCCCCTGGGTGTGCAGCCGGTATCTTTACAGCCCCTGTGGCTTTATCAGCTTTAGCGCAGATCTTTGAAGAGGCTGGGGTTTTAGAAAATTTGCAAAAGTTTGTAAGTGATAATGCCCAAAAGATCTACAACATTACGCCACCTAAAAAAGAGGTAAGGCTTGTCAAAGAGCCCTTTGAGGTGCCAGCTAGCTATGCCGATGTGGTGCCGATGTTTGCGGGGCAAGAGCTTAAGTGGAGAGTAGAAAGTGTCCTTTAGGCTTTTATTACTAGAAGATGACAAACTCTTTGGTGAGACGATAGAGGAGTTTTTAGAAGAGGAGGGTTATCAGGTAGATTGGGCAGTAGATGCAAAAGAGGCTTTGGAGTTTAATTACTACAACCGCTACGATCTCTATCTATTTGATGTGATGTTGCCAGATATTGATGGGTTTGCGCTGCTTGAGCAGTTAAGAGAGGCCGAAGATAGGACTCCTGCTATTTTTATTACAAGCAAAAGAGCGAAAGAGGATCTGCTCAAGGGTTTTAGTAAAGGTGCAGATGATTATTTGAGTAAGCCTGTGGATTTGGATGAGCTTAGTGCTAGGATAAAAGCACTTCTTAGAAGAAGCTATGGAGAGGATATTGTAGAGATTGAGGGAGTGCAAGTGGATCTGGCGCAGATGCGCATTAGCAAAGATGGAGAGCTGCTCGATCTCAATCCCAAAGAGGCGCGCTTGCTGGAGCTCTTTTTGAAACATCGCAAAAAAATTGTTACAAAAGAGCAGATTTATGAGTATTTATGGAAGCCTGAGGAGATTGTGAGCGATGGAGCGCTTAGAGTATATATCAATACGCTCAAAAAGATCTTTGGCAAAGAGGCGATTAGCAATGTAAGGGGGGTTGGATACAAGTTTGAGAAGTAGGGATGTAGTTGCTTATATAATCCTCTTTGGCGTTGCCATCTTTTTACTTGGCTTTGTTGGCTTTTTATGGCTCAAAAATATTGGATGGTACTCTCTTTGGTTGCTGGGAATTATAGAAGTGGGGCTCATTATTGCTATTGGCTATCTTTTTGCTCGTTATGCTATCTCTCCTATTGTGGAGCAAAATGTTGAGCTTGATAAAATGGTGCAAAATACTTTGCACGAAATCAACATCCCGGTGGCCACTATCCAGGCCAACGCTTCAATGCTAAAAAGAAGCTGCAAAGATAAAAAAGCACAAAAAAAAATCGAAAGGATTGAGGCTGCAAGCCGCCAACTTTTAGAGCTTTATCAAGATTTGGAGTATGCAATCAAAGAGGAGATTAGCAAAGAGGATAGAGAAGTTTTTGATGTAGCTGAAGTAGTAAGGCAAAGGTTGGAGCTTTTTGAGGATCTGCTGCGCCAAAGAGAGTTACAGGTAACCTTGCAACCTCTGTATGTGCGTTTGCCAAAAAGAGGGTTTATCAAAGTGTTTGACAATCTGCTTACTAATGCTATTAAATACTCAAAAAAAGGCGCTTTGATTAAAATCATTGTGCAAGATGGCTCTTTTGTGATACAAGATAGTGGCATAGGTATTGATGAGGCAGAGCTATTAAAAATTTTTGATAGATACTATAGAGCAGAAGCAAAAAGCCAAGGCTTTGGTATAGGGTTGCATATAGTAAAGAGCTTTTGTGATAAAGAGCAGATACCTATTGCCATTGAGTCGCAAAAAGATAGAGGAACGAGGATAAAACTGGATTTGCGAAGGGTGAGAGTATGATTTATCTTAAAGAGTTTATCGATTATGGGGTTATTGGTCTGCTTATATT
>WGAX01000006.1 GCA_015494595.1 Nitratiruptor sp. | reverse complement strand
GCATCATACCCTATGTGGGCATCCCCTACGATATAGCAGTCCCCTTCTACTTCGATATCTGTTTTGCAAACATTATGGATATAATTGGTAGCTATCTGTGGAAAAAGCTCATTGAAAGTTTTGCCCTTATACATAAGTCCCACATAGCAGTTTTGCTCCCCCATATAAGGAGCGAGGCGCTTTTGGATTTCTTCCAGATCGATCTGCTTTTCTATTGCTTCAAGCTTTACTTTATCCTCCTCATTTTTGAGGTAGCGCTTCATATTTTTAAAAGCTTTTTTTATACCATCAAGAGTCTTTTTGCTCAGATATAAAAATGGATAGAGATTGCCTCCGTTAGATGATGTGACACGCAAAAAGAAGCGATCTACGATGGCATCGCGGTCATAAACACATACGCTATAGTCCGCTAGATCTATCGTGACGATTTTATCAATCCTTTTAGAATCAGTTTGGTTGTAGTTTTGATAGACCTCATCGGCATAGGCTTTACCCACATCGTAAAAGATCTTGACCAAATCAGCCATCTGCAAGCTCCAAAAATCCCAGATTTTTCATCGTATCACTCCCTAGTCCCGTATCTAAGAGCAGTTGCAATATCGATGGATCGGCTTCGATTTTGTACCTGGCCAGCCACGCCACATAGGGGGTGTTTTCATACCAAAAAGTCTTTGCTTTCGGGCTTTGCCAAAGAGGCGTGACGTGCAAATCCCCCTCATAGGAGCTGCCTAAAAGCGCTTCATACTTTTGCAGTGCATTATTCGTAATAATTTGGGTATGGCGCTCATCGCCAGGCTCGAGAAAGATTTTACGCTTTGTGAGGCGGTTTTTAAGGGCAGCGCAGACAAACCCTCGCACCTCCATCTGCGTTATATCGGATGGAAGTGATCGCTCTTGCATAGATACCGTCACTTCACTGAAGTGAATCTCTCCCAGTTTCAACCCACTTTTGAGAATATTAAGGGCTATTTCTTGCTCATAGGTTTTATCAAGAGCCACAAAATCTATCTCAAATCGCTCCTGGATATAGCGAATGCGAAAGTTCATTGCTTTAAAAACTTTACCGCTTTTGCTCGTATAACCTTGATGCTCTTTCTTAGGAAGATGAGTATACACAAACGACTGAAAAAGCTTTGCCATACTTCTTTGAATAAGCAGATTTGTTGTTGGGACACGAGCGGTAATATGGATCATTAATACCCTTTAATTTTTTTCACTCTCTTTGCTATAGAAGCTCTCTTTATCTATGCAGGATACTTTTTCTTTCGGACTAATCCGCAATTTGTTTGCTCTCTGGAGATTCCCCCTCCCTGCGGAAGATGTTGGCTTTAGGCAAAGATGCTCGCCATAGCAGTCTTATTTTTCCTCTCAAAGTGTTAATGCCCAACTTTTAGAAAATTATACCAAAAAAATTTCGAGGAGATAGATCTTCTTTCCTTCAAATAAGACTAATTTACTCCTATTTTAATTGGACAAAATAAGAGATATTTTATCTTATTTGCGCTATATTACTTTCAGACAAACCACAAAGGGTTTATTATGGGAATGGAAAAAGTTGACAAAATAATCAACTCAGACTATGAGCTGGGCTTTGAGATAGATATTGAGGAAGAGACTGCTCCTCCAGGGCTTACAGAAGATACAATCAAATTTATCTCAGCCAAAAAAAATGAGCCAGATTGGATGCTAGAGCTTCGCCTTAAAGCATTCCATGCTTGGCAAAAGATGGAGGAGCCAAAATGGGCAAAAGTTACCTACCCCCCAATTGATTATCAGGCTATTAGCTACTGGGCAGCACCCAAAAAGGGGTCCAAAAGCCTTGATGAAGTGGATCCTGAGATTTTAAAAGCTTATGAGAAGCTTGGGATCCCTCTTGAAGAGCAAAAAGCTCTTGCAGGCGTGGCTGTGGATGCTGTACTTGACTCAGTATCAGTCAAAACCACATTTGTAGAAGAGCTCAATAAGCTTGGTATTATCTTTTGCTCAATTTCTGAGGCAATTAGAGACTATCCAGATTTAGTCAAAAAGTATATGTTTAGCGTAGTGCCAATGACAGATAACTTCTTTGCAGCCCTCAACTCCGCAGTCTTTAGCGATGGGACATTTGTCTACATTCCTAAAGGCGTAAAGTGCCCGATGGAGCTTAGCACCTACTTTCGTATCAACGCCCAAAACACGGGACAATTTGAAAGAACGCTCATCATCGCAGATGAGGGGAGTTATGTAAGTTACAATGAGGGCTGCTCTGCTCCAAGCAGGGACGAAAATCAGCTTCACGCTGCAGTTGTAGAGCTCATTGCCCACAAAGATGCGCATATCAACTACTCCACCATTCAAAACTGGTATCCAGGTGATATTGAGGGCAATGGTGGTATTTATAACTTTGTTACAAAACGAGGTCTTTGCGAAGGAGAAAACTCCAAAATCACCTGGACACAAGTTGAGACCGGATCAGTGATTACTTGGAAATATCCTAGCTGTATCCTTAAGGGCGACAACTCCGTAGGTGAATTTTATTCGGTCGCCATCACGCGTCTAGCCCAACAAGCGGACACTGGCACCAAGATGATTCATATAGGCAAAAACACAAAAAGCCTCATCATCTCCAAAGGAATCTCTGCCCAAAAGGGGCAAAACAGCTATAGGGGACTTGTCAAGATTCACGAAAGCGCCAAAGGGGCTAAGAACTTTAGCGAGTGTGACAGCTTGCTCATAGGTGATAACTGTGGAGCCCACACATTTCCCTATCTTGAGAGCAAATGTGCAAGCGCACAGGTAGAGCACGAAGCGACTACCAGCAAAATTAGTGAAGAGCAACTCTTTTATCTGCGCCAAAGAGGCATCAGCGAAGAGGATGCAGTCAGTATGATTGTACACGGATTTTGTAAAGATGTATTGAATAAACTCCCTATGGAGTTTGCAGTAGAAGCAAAAGCGCTCTTAGATTTAACATTGGAAGGAAGTGTCGGATGAAAAAAGTGATGCAGATTATAAATCTACACGCAAAAATTGGTGAAAAAGAGATTTTAAAAGGTATAGATTTAGATATGTTTGAGGGCAAAGTCCACGCTATTATGGGTCCAAATGGAGCTGGCAAATCGACACTATCCAAAACGATAGTAGGCCATCCAGATGTGGAAGTGACAGAGGGCGATATTATCTATAAAGGCAAGAGCATCATCGATATGGAGCCAGAAGAGAGAGCACTAGAGGGGATTTTTATGTCTTTTCAGCACCCAGTAGAGATCCCCGGAGTCAACAATGCCTACTTTCTTAGAACAGCCCTTAATGCAAAAAGAAAGCATCTTGGGCTTAAACCTTTGAACGCAGCTGAGTTTTTGAAGCTTTTAAAGAGCAAAATCAAAGAGCTTGGCATGAAAGAGGAGATGATCCACAGAAGCCTCAATGAGGGCTTTAGTGGAGGTGAGAAGAAGCTCAATGAGATTTTGCAAATGGAGATCCTAGAGCCAGATTTTGTGATTTTGGATGAGATTGACTCAGGACTTGATATAGATGCTTTGAAGAAAGTAAGCGAAGCTATTAACAATATGCGAGATAGTAAGAGAACTTTTATGATTATTACTCATTACAGAAAGATTTTAGATTATATTGAGCCAGATTTTGTGCATGTGCTCAAAAATGGTAAAGTGCTTAAAACTGGTGGAATCGAAATAGTCGATGCTCTTGAAAAAGAGGGATACAAAATATTTGGGGATGCGTGATGAAGCTAGTTGATATAAATTTTGAGGAGTTCAAAGAGCAAAAAGCTCTCTTGCAAAAGCTCAAATCCATGGGATTGCCAACACCAAAAACTGAGCACTATCGCTACTTTGGGATTAAACCGATTTTGGATAAAGAGTATGCGCTTACAATGCCAAAAACTCAAAAGCCAGAGGAAGCCAACCATATAGAGATTGAGGATGGCTCTGTAGTTAAAGCACCAAAAAGTCTCTATATCGAGATGCAAAAAAATATCAAAATTGATGATAGCCATTACGATCAAATCTACTATCTCAATCACCTTTTAAGTGAGAGAGTCATCCATATAGAGTGCGAAGAGGATATGGATCTAAAAATTGTGCACAAACATACCCTCTCAAAAGCCCTTGTACCATATAGAATAAAGCTCACTATCGCTGCTGGCAAAAGAGTTAACTTTTACGAAGAGCATCTGGTTTTGGCCCAAGATGCACTCTACCTTTACGGATATGATATAGATTTACAAGAAAATGCCTCATTAAAGCTAGTTCAAAATAGAATCAGCAACCTTGATGAGTTTGCCCTCATTGCTCCCCACTCTGTACAGTGTAATAAAAAAAGCAATTTTGCTCTTTTTACTTTCGATTTTGGCTCAGCGAAGACACTGCACAATTACCATATAGTGTTACAAGAGGAAGCCACAACTGATGCAAACCATGTCATTTTTGGTAGTAGCAGTGGCAGAATGGGTAACACCTTTCATATTGAAAATAGAGGCAAAGAGTCCAAAACTACCCAGCTATCACGTAATATCCTCAAAGACAAAGCTAGAGGCATCTTTGATGGACTTTTAATTGTGAAAAATCCAGCCAAATATAGCTCCATCTATCAAGACTCCAAAACGATTCTACTTAATGACGGTGCTTTTATGGTCTCCAAGCCGCAGATGGAGATCTATACTGAGTATATCAGCGAAGCTACCCACGGCTCAGCTACTGGGCATATCGATGAGGAGGCACTTTTTTATCTAAGACAAAGAGGCATTGAGGAGTCTTTAGCCAAAGAGATGATGGTAGTAAGCTTTCTTAATGAAATTTTTGAAAAACTTGGCGATGAGGAGATCAAAGAGGAGTTTATAAAGCTCTATGAGGAGAGGCAATGAATATAGCAATAGAAGTAGATAACAATGGGATCGAAGATATAGAGGATCACAATAAAAAGTATGGTGATCCTGAAAGTATAAAAGAGGAGATTATCAAATATCTCAAAACTATTTACGATCCAGAAATTCCAGTTAATATATATGATCTAGGGCTTATATATGGCATTAAACTAATCCGCCAGCCAGATGGCTATAAAGTAGTGATTACTATGACTCTTACTAGTGTAGTATGCCCTGTGGGAGAGAGTATCGTAGATATGGTAAAGAGCATTGCCAATAAAATTGATGCTGTAAGCGAAGTGGAAGTAAATCTTACTTTTGAGCCACCTTGGGATCGAAGCAAAATGAGCGATGAGGCAAAGTTGGTATTGGGGATGATGT
>WGAX01000005.1 GCA_015494595.1 Nitratiruptor sp. | reverse complement strand
ATCAAAAGGGTATGATGGTGCCTTTGATGGAAGTAGTTGATATAGTAGAGGCAAAAAATGAGCCAACTATTATGCATAAAAACCTCAAACGCTATACCAATGTGATAGCTGAAACCGATCTTGTCTCACAAGTCTATCCTTTGCTAGAAGCGCGTGAGACAATTATGAAAGAGTTTGCAAAACAGTATAAGATTGAGACAACAGATTATCTTTTCAATTTACGATTTACTGACAAAAAAACTGGTGAAGTAATTGATCTTCGCTGGGATGGGGAGATGAAAGTAACCCTTGATACATTTAGGGATTTGGGACTTGCATTTATTGCTGCTTTGATTCTCATTTATCTCTTGATCGTGGTTTATTACAAAAGCTATACGCTCTCAAACATCGTTATGGCTGGCAGTTTCCTCTCAATTATTGGCGTTATTGTAGGACACTGGGTGGCTGATCTGGTAACAAAAGATACATTTTTCCTTACAGCTACTTCACTGATTGGCTTTATTGCTCTTATGGGGATTAGCTCGCGTAACTCGATCCTACTTATTGACTTTGCTAAATCGCTAATGATCGATAAGCATATCCCAAAACGAAGAGCGATTGCCATAGCTACTGCTACAAGGGCACGCCCAATTATGCTTACAGCTATTGCTATTATTTTGGGCTCAGCTCTACTTGCAAGCGATCCAATCTTTGGGGGGCTTGGTGTAGCACTCATTGGTGGAACAGTTGCAGCTGTGATTGTATCGCTGCTTTTTATCCCAGTGCTTATGGACAATGCCAAAGCCATGGATTTTACAGATGAATATACAAAAAGCGAAGAGGAGTTTAAGTAGTTGGAGTTTGGGAAAGTTTTAGTCTTTACGGGGCTTTTTTTAGTAATTATTGGGCTTTTTATCAATTTTGTCGGGAAGCTTCCCGGCGATATATATATCAAAAAAGAGAATTTTGTCTTCTATTTTCCAATTACCACCTCCGTTGTGCTTAGTGTTGTGCTTTCGCTTTTACTCTATATCTTTTCAAGGTTTTTTCGCTAAAATTGCAAAAATAGAATAGGAGTAGCAATGGCATACAGTATGAATGATCTCAAAAAAGGGCTTCGCATTGAGCTAAACGGTGTGCCTTATAGAATTGTAGAGTATCAGCATGTCAAGCCTGGCAAAGGGGCAGCCTATGTGAGGACAAAAATCAAATCATTGATTGATGGCAGAGTCCTTGAGAAGACCTTCCACGCAGGTGATAAGGCAGAAAAGCCAGATTTGGAAGAGAAAGAGATGCAGTATCTCTATGATGATGGTGAGAATATGCACTTTATGGATACTACTACATATGAGCAGATAGCTCTCACGCATGATCAAGTGGGTGAAGAGAATATCAAATATATGAAAGATGGTATGAATGTAAAGATTCTCTTTCACAATGGTAAGGCAATTTCAGTTGAGATCCCACAGGTAGTAGAGTTAGAAGTAGTTGAAACCGCTCCAGCATTCAAAGGTGACACTGCTACAGGTGGAAGAAAACCTGCTACGCTGGAGACAGGCGCAGTGGTGCAAGTGCCTTTTCATATCCTTACAGGCGATGTAATTAAAGTCGATACAATTGAAGGAAAATATTTAGAAAAAGTAAAATAAGGAGGTGCATAATGGCAAAAGTCTTAGTGCCATTGGCTGATGGATTTGAAGAGATTGAAGCGATGGCAATTATCGATGTGCTGAGCCGTGCTGGTAATGAGGTGGTAGTAGCGGGATTATTTGATAATGAGGTAGAGGGAGCAAATACGGGGCTAAAGGTTTTGGTGCATGATCTGTTAAAAGATGTGAATCCAGATGATTTTGATCTTATGGTATTGCCTGGAGGGCTTCCAGGGGCTGAGCATTTGGCAAAGAGTGAGTTGGTGCAAGAGTATATTAAAAAAATGAGTGAAAAGGGCAAAATGGTAGGAGCCATCTGCGCAGCTCCTTGGGCTTTGAAAGAGGCTGGAGTTTTAGAGGGCAAAAAGCATACCAACTATCCTGGATTTGAGGAGAAAACTGGGGTTGAGGGGTATGTTGCCGATCAAAAGGTAGTGATTGATGGCAATGTGGTCACTTCTAGAGGACCAGGCACTGCAATTTGCTTTGCGTTGGAGCTTGTAAAATTGCTTAATGGCGAAGCTATGTATCAGCAGCTAAAAGAGGGGTTACTAGCAGATTACTGCTAATTGATTGCACAAAAACCTTAAGGTTTTTGTGCAAGTTTGTAAAAAAGAGGAGTGAACTCATCCAAAATCTCTTTGTTGTTGTGCTTTTTGGCGCCTTGCAGCAAAATTTTGCACTTCTTTAGAGCCACTTCTCTTACCCTCTCATCGTTGCAAAATGGCAGCATCGCTTTGACTCTCCACCTATCCATTGCAAAGAATCTACGGCTTAATTGATCCTCATGCCCTCCATATTTGATGACTGTTGCTTTTGGCGTAAAGCCTACCGGATATTTGCGTGTGATGCGCAGCCAAAGCTCATAGTCTTCACAGACTGCAAAATCTTCCCGAAAGAGCCCAACTTCATTAAAAAGCTCTCTTTTTATAGCCACTGCAGAAGGTGAGATGAGACATAGATGCAAAGAGTCGTAGAAGATGTAACCCTCTTTTTTTTGGTGGATCTTTTTTTTATTTAAGAATTTGCCATCTCTTATCCAGATCTCATCTGTTTGGTGGATCAGATACTCTGGATGTTTGGCAAAAAACTCTTTATGTATGGCTAAATGATCTTTTTTCCACTCATCATCACTATCAAGCAGAGCTATAATTTTACCTCTAGCAGCTTTGATGCCTGCATTTCTTGCTGCACTTACGCCTCTATTTTCTTGTCTAATGTAGCGTAGAGGGTATGGCTGGATGATTTTGGGTGTATTATCGGTTGAGCCATCATCTACCACAATAAGCTCAAAATCTTTGCAGCTTTGTGCTAATACCGACTCAATTGCTTTAGCAATAAAGCTCTCCCTATTGTAAACTGGGATTATGACGCTAAAGAGAGGCGAGGTAGCGTGCCACTGCATCCTCATCATTGCTCCACTCCAAGACTATGTCTGCTGCCTCTTTTACTTCAGGCAGGGCGTTTGCAACAGCAACTGCTTTACCGCTTTGTTTAAACATCCCAATATCGTTGAGGCTATCACCAAATACTGTTACCTCTTTTGGTGAGATGCCCATAATCTCCTCTAACTCCTGTAAAGCATGGGCTTTGTCGCCAAGGGGATGGAGAAAAGTCAAAAAGTAGCAGTCTTGATAGGGATCCTTTGCAAGTTTGCTCTCTATAGTAAAAAACGCTTTTACTTTTTGCTTAATAGCCTCCATTTTCTCTTTGTCTCCAAGATAGACGATTTTGAGGTTTTTCTCTAAGCCTTGTAAATTTTTGATTCCTAAAACTCTTTTATCGTTTTTATAGTTTTGCAAAAGCTCCTTTTGGTGAAGATTGAGTTTGTGAGGATACAAAAAGTGCT
>WGAX01000004.1 GCA_015494595.1 Nitratiruptor sp. | reverse complement strand
TGTAGAGTCGGGGCATCGACTCTTGGCATAGGGGAAGTAAGACCCGACCATTGCTCTAAACAATGCTCGGGCGTCCCCGCTTAAAGCCAGAATCCCCCGCATTTATGCGTGGGGAGTATGTCAAACATACTTTTTTGCCTCCTCTTCAATAGCTAAATATGGCCAATCAAGTTTTGCCCCGCCTAAGAGATGAAAATGCAGATGCATCACCTCCTGTCCTCCATCTTTACCATTATTGACAATAAGTCTGTATCCAGTTTTGTCAAGCTCAAGTTTTTTAGCTACCTCTTGGATAAACGGTGTTATTTTAGCCATTACTTCTGGTGGAGTGCTTTGAAAATTTTCAATATGGTGTTTTGGAATGATAAGGATATGAATTGGAGCTTTTGGGTTAATATCGTGAAAAGCCAAAAACTCATCATTTTCTAGCACTTTATTGGCTGGAATATCTCCTGATACTATTTGACAAAATATGCACATAAGTTTGCCTCCCTTATCTTTTTATAATTATAATTATACTATTATACATTGAAAAAATGAGGAAGAGGTGTTGATGTGCAAAAGTGGGAAGAACAAATTGCAGCCTGTGAAAGTTTGGAAGAGTTAGAGCAAATTAGAATTGAGCTTTTCGGTAAAAAAGGCTATTTTGCCAAAGAATTTGAGAGTCTTAAAAAACTACCTGCAGAGCAAAAGCCCCAAATTGCAAAAGAGCTTAATCTAGCTAAAAATAAGTTATTTGCTCTCTTGCAGTATAAAAAAGACCAACTCATTGCAAAAGAGATAGAAAAGAGATTGCAAGAAGAGAAAAGAGATCTCTCTTTATTGAAAATATCAAGTTTGAAAGGTGCTTTACATCCTACACTCTATACAATGGATAAAATAGTTGAGTATTTTATTGCATTAAATTATGCCATAGAGACGGGTCCCTTGGTAGAGGATGATTTTTATAATTTTGAGGCGTTAAATCTTCCAAAACACCATCCCGCTCGTGATATGCAAGATACCTTCTATTGTAAAGATGGAAAACTTCTACGCACACACACCTCCCCCGTGCAGATTCGTACAATGCAAAGGCAAAAGCCTCCTATTAGGATGATTAGTCCGGGTCCAGTATTTAGAAGAGATTTTGATTTAACTCATACGCCTATGTTTCACCAGGTGGAGGGACTAGTTGTAGATGAGAAAGGTCGAGTAAGTTTTGCTAATCTTAAATTTTTGTTAGAAGATTTTTTGCGCTATATGTTTGGTGATGTGCAAGTTCGATTTCGTCCTAGTTTTTTCCCTTTTACAGAGCCTAGTGCAGAGGTAGATATTAGCTGTATCTTTTGTGAGGGGAGAGGGTGTAGGGTCTGCTCGCATACGGGATGGTTAGAGGTTTTGGGGTGTGGGATGGTAGATCCAAATGTCTTTAAAGCTGTAGGTTATAAGGATGTTAATGGGTATGCTTTTGGCTTAGGTGTAGAGCGCTTTGCAATGCTTATTCACAGGGTTGGAGATCTTCGCTCTCTATTTGAAGGAGATTTACGATTATTGGAGCAGTTTAAATGATAGTAACAAGAAATTGGTTGCAAGAGGTAGTAGATATTACAGATATTAATACAGATCAGTTGGTAAAGACACTTAATAGTATAGGTTTTGAAGTAGCAGAAGTACAAAAGATAAATTTACCAAAAAATGTAGTGGTGGGTAGAGTTGTAAGTTGCCAAAAACATCCTAATGCCGATAAACTCAATGTATGCAGTGTAGATGTAGGAGATGAAAAATTACAAATTGTATGTGGTGCAAAAAATGTTCAGCAAGCTGAGTATGTTGCAGTGGCAAAAATCGGAGCAGTATTGCCAGATGGTCTGGAGATTAAACCTGTAAAGCTGAGAGGAGTTGATAGTTTTGGAATGATCTGCTCTTCAAGCGAGTTAGGACTTCCGGCGCTTGAAAAAGGTATAATGATTTTGGATCAGAGTATTGGCAGGCTTGAAGTTGGAAAAGAGTTACGAGAGTATAAAGCACTGCAAGATGAGATTATCGATATTGAATTGACTGCAAATAGAGGGGATTGTTTAAGTATTTTAGGAATTGCCAGAGAGATAGCGGCTGCGTATGGGAGGAGTGTAAAGGGAATATATTTTGAAGATGATGAGAGTATTCAAATAGGAATTGGCAGAATTTTAAATGTGGAGGCTGAAAAAGATTTAGATGCTAACCTTATCTATAAAGCTTTTGAAGCTAGAAAATTTTCTAACCCTTTATTAATTAGGTTACGGGTTGCAATAACTGGCGAGCAGTTTACAAATGAGGCTGAAGAGTTTGCATACTATATCAGTCATACGACAGGTGTTATTTTTCGTCTTTATGGTTATAGAACATTTGCAAGTAATCATACAACAATGGTTATTAACAAGGATGAGTGGGGATTTGAGGCTGTATATGGCAAAGAGAAGGCAAGTATTATAGGAGTTTATCAGTTTGATTCATCAAAGCCCAAAAAAGAAGATAATATTTTTATAATGGAGACCAGTTATATTGAGCCAGAGATTATTACAAAAAAGGTCTATAACACTCCTATAAAAACGGATTGGAGTTATTATCGTAGCAGTAGAGGAAGTGAGCCTCGTTTGGGAATTGCTTTAGATTATGCAAAACAGATGCTACATAAATTTTTTGCAGATGTGATGCTCTATTCTGGCTCTTATGAGATTCGGCATGAGATTGAAAGAGCAAGTATAAAGGTCGATTTTGCAGATTTAGATGCTCTTATAGGTTTTTCAATCAATAGGAATCAAATTGTTGAAATTTTAAAAGCCCTTGGATTTACCATAGTGAGTTGTAGTGAAGAGTTAATGGTTGTGAAAGCCCCACTTTTTAGACATGATATTTTTAATATTCAAGATATAGCAGAAGAGATTGTCCGAATTTATGGAATAGATAACATAGAGCCAAAACCTCTGCAGTTTATAGAGCAAAATAGACTCAATAAAGCTTATGAAGATTACATACATAAAAAGAGTCTGCGTACTAGAGCGGTAGCAGCAGGATATTTTGAGACTGTAAGCTATATCTTTTGTAACAGTATGGATTTGCAAAAGTTTGGTCTACCAAGAATAAAGCGGGATCTTGATATTCTCAATCCTATTACAAATGAGATGAATACATTGCGAACCTCTCTTATTCCAAATCTTTTGGAGCAGGTAGCAAGAAATATAAAAAATGGGAAAAAGGGTGTCAAACTCTTTGAGATTGGGACAATTTTTGATGAAAATAGGCGAGAGTCAATCTCCATGGCAATGGTAGCAAGCGGGATAAAAGAGCCAGAGAGTATAATAAATGGTGGTAAACCTGCAATGATAGATATTGCCTCATTTGTTGAGGATCTAGGAAGAGTAATTGGA
>WGAX01000003.1 GCA_015494595.1 Nitratiruptor sp. | reverse complement strand
TTTTATTCCCTTTTTATTATCCTTTTTGTAGAATAGCAGCAAAAAATAAAGGATCTGTATGGATTTTGAAGTAGTTATCGGTCTTGAAGTCCATGTCCAACTCAATACAAAAACCAAAATGTTTTGCTCATGTCCTACAAGTTTTGCTGAGCGCCAGAACAAAAATACCTGTCCAACCTGTCTAGCACTTCCAGGAGCATTGCCAGTTATTAATGAAGAGGCAGTCAAAAAGGCTATGATGTTTGGATGGGCTATTAATGCGACGATTAATAAAAAATCGATCTTCAATCGTAAAAACTACTTCTATCCAGATTTGCCTAAAGGGTATCAGATTAGCCAATTTGAGATACCAATTGTAGAAAATGGCTATCTTTATATTGACAAAGAGGATGGCACAAAACGAAAAATTGGTATTACAAGAGCGCACCTTGAAGAGGATGCAGGAAAAAATATTCATGAAGCAGAGTTTAGCAAAGTTGATCTCAACCGCGCAGGTACGCCGCTTTTGGAGATTGTAAGCGAGCCAGATATGAGAAGCAGTGAAGAGGCGGTACAGTATCTCAAGAAGCTCCATGCAATTGTGCGCTATCTTGATATAAGCGATGCAAATATGCAAGAGGGCTCTTTTCGTTGTGATGCCAATGTCTCTATTCGTCCAAAAGGTGATGAGAAACTCTATACCAGAGTAGAGATTAAAAATCTCAACTCCTTTCGCTTCATTCAACGAGCCATTGAGTATGAAGTCCAGCGCCATATAGAAGCCTGGGAGGATGGTGTCTATAATGAGGAGGTAGTCCAAGAGACGAGACTCTTTGATACCCAAAAAGGGGTGACTAGAAGCATGCGGGGTAAAGAGGAGAGTGCAGATTATCGCTACTTTCCAGATCCAGATCTCTTGCCTTTGGAGATTCCTGAAAGTTTTTTTGAAGAGAGCAAAAATATTCCAGAATTGCCTGATGAGAAGAAAGAGCGTTTTGTGACTGAGTATGGTATCAAGCCATATGATGCAGCGCTTATTGCAAATTCCAAGGAGACAGCAGAGTTTTTTGAGAGAATGTTAGAATATAAGATTGATGCCAAGAATGCAGTGACATGGCTTACAGTAGAATTGGCTGCGAGACTTAACAAAGCTGGGTTAGATATTACTCAAAGTCCAGTAGGAGCTGAAAAGTTAGCAACAATTGTAAAGCGGATAGAAGATAAGACAATTAGCGGTAAAGCTGCCAAAGATGTGCTTGACTATTTGATGCAAAATAGTGTAGATGTAGATGAGGCGATTGAAAAGTTGGGTCTAAAACAGATTAGCGATGTCTCTGCTTTGGAGCCAATGATTGATGAGATTTTATCGCTCAATGAGGATAAAGTAGCTGAATACAAGGCTGGCAAAGAGAAACTTTTTGGCTTTTTTGTAGGTCAAGTGATGAAAGCTAGTAAGGGTAAAGCAGATCCTAAGCTTGTCAATGAGCTTTTGAGGAAGAAACTTTCTTGAGAATTGCTCAATATATTGTAGATTTTGCTTTTTTGCTCGATAACTCTCTTCGTTATCAGCGAATCAAGAGGTTTTTTAGAAACCTCTTGGAAAATGATGACTACCCTTATAAAAGATATTTTGACTACTTTATGATCTTTTTGATCCTCTCTAGCGTAGTCATTATTATTGAAGAGGTAAAAACTCCTATTGCTAAATGGCTCTATTTTTATGATGTCTATTTTGTCACTGCTGTATTTATTATAGAGTACCTTCTGCGTCTTTGGGTCTATAATGATGTACATAAAATCATTATTACTGAATATGAAGAGTCGCTTTTTTTGGAGCGGGAATTTGACATTAAAAAGGTATGTAAAGAGATTCTCAAAAAAAAACTTGAATATATTTTCTCTCCCTTGGCTCTTATAGATCTTTTAGCAATTTTACCAAGTTATCGGGAATTTAGGATTTTACGAATTTTTGTACTTTTTCGCGTTTTTAAGCTTCTTCGCTATTCCCAAAATATTACCCACTTTTTCCAAGTATTGGCAGCTAAAAAGCTGGAGCTCTCTACACTTTTGGTATTGGTAGCTTTTACTATTTTGGTATCTGGTATTAGCATCTATGTTTTTGAAGAGCGGACTAATCCCAATATTACTACCCTCTATGATGCATTTTATTGGGCGCTTGTGACCATTTCTACTGTAGGGTATGGCGATATTGCTCCTACTACTCATGAAGGTAGGGCAATAACGATGATTATTATTTTAGTAGGAGTGGGATTAATCTCATTTTCTACATCTATTATTGTTTCTGCTTTTAGTGAGAAGCTTACAGAGATTAGAGAGAATCGTATTATACATAGTGCAAGGAAACTAGAGAGTTACTATATTATTTGTGGTTTTACCAATATGGCTAGGCTACTAGCTAAGCGTCTTAAAAGAGAAGGGGTCGATTTTCTGATTATTGATTATGATATAGAAGCAGTTAATAAGGCTTTATCCCTGGGGTATCTGGCCATTTGTGAAGATGCTACTCAATCGGAAGCTTTTAAGCAGATCAATTTTAATAATGTAAAAGCGGTAATGGTGTTGACCAATTCAGATATGCATAATATTTATATCTGCTTGAATGTGCGTAGCTTCAGTAAAGAGTGCTTTATTATCTCTAGAGCGGTTGATTATAATTCTCATAAAAAGCTCAAATTAGCAGGAGCAAACTATATTATCTCTCCTTATGTTACTGCTGGTTTTTTTGCTGCTAAAGTTATTAATGAGCCAATTGCAATAGAGGCTATTAATGATATTTTAATTGCTAGAAAAAATGCACTTTGTGAGCAGGTAGAAGTTATTCGAGGCTCATTTTTGGATGGGATAAAAATTAAAGATGTAAATTTTGATAAATTTAAACTTATTCTGCTTGGCATTGTAAGAATTAATGCAGATGCGCCAACTGAAGAGCTGCGCCGTAAATTTTACTTTAATCCTGATGAGCAAGAGGAGTTGAGAGTAGGAGATATATTGATTGTGATGGGATATAGTATTAGTATTGCACACTTTAAATCACAAGTAGTAGAGAGTAGTTTGCATTATGATAAAAAAATATAAGATTTTACAGTTTGGTTTTGGCCGTTATGGTGAGCAGATAGCAAGAAATTTAGCACTGGAAGGGCACCAAGTTTTTATTGCGGACTCCAGTAAAGAGGCATTAAAAAGCGCTTCCAAAGAGGGATTTGAAGATCTGTTTGTCGTAGATCTTGAAAATGATGCGCAATTGACAGATTTGGTATTGGATTATGGTTTTGACTATATATTTTGTGCTTATGATGATGAAGAGAAAAATATCTATCTTACTATTACTTTTAAAGCACTTTTTCGCAATCTCAAAATTATTGCTATTTGTGAATCAAAAGAGACAGAGCGCAAACTCAAATTAGCAGGAGCACATTACGTTATTGATACAATGGTAGCAGCTGCTAATCGGCTCTACTATATTTTGGAAAAACCTGCGGTTGCAGAAGCCATTGATAAAATTTTATTTAAAGACAGATCGATAATATTTGAAGAGATAGAGATACCAAAAAACTCATTTCTTGATGGTGTCAATCTTAAAGATACCGCTTTTTCTAAAAAATATAGAGTTATTGTTATAGGATTGGTAGATAAGGAGTTGGGAAATAAGTTTATTTTTGTGACACGGGGGATTAATCATAAAATAGATGCCGGTGATATTTTGGTTGTGATAGGAAAAAAAGAGGATGTGTATAGGTTTAAAAAACTTTTAGGAGTGGTTGTATGAAAATAGGAATAATTGGAGCAGGGCAGTGGGGAAGTGCACTCTACTTTGCTTTTTTACAAAAAAATGAAGTTTTCATTACTTCTAGGCATCGTCATGATCTGCCTAATTTTACCACATTACAAAAAGTATTATCATGTGAATATCTGGTTTTGGCTCTTCCTGCCCAAGTGATTCGCCCTTGGTTGGTGAGTCATCCTATCTCTAGGGATCACAAGGTGTTATTAGCTTCAAAGGGTATAGATATTCAAACTGGAAAATTTCTCAATCAAATCCTAGAAGAGTATCTGCCTCTTGAGCATCTGGCATTTCTCTCAGGTCCATCTTTTGCTGCAGAAGTACGCAAAGCTTTGCCAACTGCAGTAGTTGTCAATAGCAAAAATGTAGAGCTTGCCACACAATATGCAGATGCCTTTCCTGATTTCATAAAAGCGTATGTAAGTGATGATATAGTAGGGGCAGAGATTGCAGGGGCATATAAAAATGTTATAGCCATAGCAAGCGGTATAAGTGACGGATTGGAGCTAGGGAATAATGCTAGGGCTGCTTTGTTAGCACGGGGACTTGTGGAGATGGATCGCTTTGGCAAGCATTTTGGCGCAAAAGATGAGACCTTTTTAGGGCTTAGTGGAGCAGGAGATCTCTTTTTGACTGCAAGCAGTAAATTGTCTCGTAATTATCGTGTAGGATTGGGACTTGCGCGAAAAGAGTCATTAGAGACGATTTTAAAGAAGTTAGGGGAAGTAGCTGAGGGGGTATATACGGCTAAAGCTATTTATAGTATTGCACAAAAGAGCGGTATTTATACGCCAATTGCTAATGAGGTGTATGCGATTTTAAATGGAAAAGATCCTAAACAGAGCATTATTGATCTATTGGAGCGAAAAGCATGATAGAGAGTATTGTACAAAAGGTTGAGCAGCTACCACCAGTGCCAAATGTGATTCATGAGTTACAAGATATGTATTATATGGATAGTTACAATGCCCAAGATATTGAAAAGATTATCAAGAAGGATCCAGACCTTGTAGCCAATATTTTGAAGGTGGTCAATTCTCCAATTTATGAGTTTACAAGGGAGATTATAGATATTCGCCAAGCTATTGTTATGTTTGGGTTGGAGCAGATTATTGAATTTGCTTTAGCCGGTTTTGTTGATAATATGGTTGATTTCAATTTAGATCTGTATGGTATTCAAGAGACGGAATTTTTAAAAATGGCTCAACATAAAGCCAAAGTTGCCACATTGCTTATGGAGGAGAAGAAAGAGCGCTTTATTCTTGTAAATACAGCATTTTTAGCAGATGTTTCAAAAGTTATCCTTGCAAATTATGCAAAGGATCAAGGAATTATTTTTGAGATAGAAAAAGATATCTCTCTTAATGAATTGGATGAGGTAGAAGAGGAGCATTTGGGTACCAACTCTTTGGAGGTCTCAGCTTTAATGTTTGATAAGTGGAACTTTGATGAAAAGATGATTACTTTACTAAAGAGTTTTAAAAAGCGCCAAGATGATATGCAAGAGGCACTCTGGCTCTCCCGTCAAGTTGTAGCGTTGGATGGAAGCATCTATAAAGAGCGAGGAGAGAAGTCTCCTTTATATGTGAGGCTTGAGCGTATGTAGCGTATGAGAGATATGTTTAGCTATTGCATAGCCGTGATTGAGGGCAATAGCTATGGAGCCTCCCGTTTCAGTGACAATATCTCCAGCAGCATAGAGTCCGGGAGTTTTTGTTTGAAAATTCTCATCTACCTCTACTTTTTTACCCTCTAGCTCCATACCGCACTTTTTCAAAAACTCCGTTGGCGTTGTGCCTCCAATGGCATAGATGATGCGATCATACACCTCGCTGCTACCATCGGTGAAGTTTACTTTTGGTTTACCGTGCTCACTCTCTAGCCCTTCTATATCTACGCCAAGCTTTAGTTTTAGCTTGCCCTCTTTGGCATATTTGTCCACAATACGCATATTTTCAGGATTGAGACGGGTGAATCTGTCTCTGCGGTAATTGAGAGTAACATCATTGGTATCGGCTAAAAAGTAGGCATACTCCGCGGCAGAGTTGCCTCCTCCTACTACCAATATTTTTTCACCTTTTGAGCATTTATCAAGATTGAAATTGACAAACTGTTTGATTGATGGGGGAATTTTATAAGAGGGTTTATTGGGTTTTCCCATTTTGCCAATGGCAATCACCACATTTTTTGCTTTATACTCTTTATTGTTGGTAGTAGTGATATGAAAAAGATTATCTTTTTTCTCTACCTTCTCAACCTCTGTATTAAAAGCTGTTTGGACTTTATGCTGATCTAAAAGCCTATCAAAGAGATCAAGTGTTGTCTCTTTCGTGCCATCCATAAAGACAATGCGTCCCTCACACTCCACCTTTTGTCCCATCCAATCCTTATCTACTCTTTTGTTATCTTTGTAAAAGGTGCGAATAGTGGCAGAGTGATTGTCAGCTTTTTCTATAAGCAAAATATCTTTGATTCCAAAAATATAACTTTCAATGGCTGTGCCAATCCCAGCAGGTCCAGCGCCAATAATTGCCACATCATATATTTTATCCATAATAAAGACCTTATGGTTTTTTCTATTATCCTCCTAGCAAACTTAAAACTTTTTGAAATTCATTCTTAATTTAGCAAAAAGAGCAAAACTGCTACAATTATAAAAAATTTTACAGGAGAAGTGATGGAAGAGTTTTTGCAAAGAGCTAAAAAGAGCGCATCTCAACTTGTAAGGTTGCAAAGTGGGGAGAAAAAGAGGATTTTGCACCAGATGGCTGTAATGTTAGAGAAGAGAATGCCTGCTATTTTGGAGGCAAATGCCAAAGATATGGAGATGGCTGAAATCAATAATCTCACACCGGCTCTTAAAGATAGGCTCTATCTGGATGAAAAAAGGGTGCTGGCTATGGCGCAATCTGTAAAAGAGATTGCTGAGCTCAAAGAGCCAGTGGGAAGAGTCTTAGATGGTTGGATGCTTGATAATGGCTTGAGAGTTGAAAAGGTGAGCATCCCTATAGGAGTCATCGGTATCATTTACGAATCACGCCCTAATGTGACCAGCGATGCAGCTGCTTTGTGTTTTAAATCTGGTAATGTTGCAATCCTTAAAGGAGGCAAAGAGGCGATGCACTCCAATGAAGCGATTGCCAAAATCTTGCAAGAGGTGCTTGAGGCAAATGGATTGCCAAAAGAGGTGATTTCACTTCTTCCCGACTATAGCCGCGAAGGGGTGGCGAAGCTTATCAAGATGGACAAATTCGTTGATCTGATCATCCCTCGTGGTGGAGAGGCGCTCATTCGCTATGTGAGCGAAAATGCCATAGTACCTGTAGTCAAGCACGACAAGGGATTATGCCATACCTACATCGACAAGGACGCAGATTTTGATAAGGCGATCAAAATCGCTGTCAATGCCAAAGTCCAGCGTCCAGGTGTATGCAACGCTATGGAGACACTTTTGGTAGATTACGCTATTAAAGATGAGATTCTTTTGCCTCTTTATGAAGCATTTAAATCTCATATGACTACACTTAAAGGATGTGCTCTCACAAGAGAGGTAATTGATGTAGAAGAAGCCACTGAAGAGGATTTTGATACAGAGTATCTGGAAAATATTTTATCTATCAAAGTGGTAGATGGTGTAGTGGAAGCCATAAAGCATATTCAAAAGTATGGTAGTGGGCATAGTGAGGCAATTGTTACAGAAAACTACTCTACTGCCCAAAAATTTCTCAATGAAATCGATGCAGCGTGTGTCTATGTGAATGCTTCTACACGCTTTACTGATGGGGGTGTCTTTGGCTTTGGCGCTGAGGTTGGTATTTCTACCAATAAACTACACGCAAGAGGCCCAATGGGCATTAACGATCTCACCACCTATAAATATAAAATCTATGGAGAGGGACAGATAAGGGAGTAAAATGGATTACAACTATCACAATAAGTTAGTCAATTTCATCTGGAGCATTGCAGATGATTGTCTAAGAGATGTATATGTAAGAGGAAAATATAGAGATGTAATTTTACCAATGACGGTGCTTCGACGTCTAGATGCACTGCTTGAGCCTACAAAAGAGCAAGTATTAGAAGAGATACGATTTCAAAAAGAGGAGCTGAAACTAAAAGAGCTTGATACGAAAGCTTTGCAAGAAGCAAGTGGCTATATCTTCTACAATACCAGCCAATGGACGATGAAAAAACTCTATCAAAGCGCTACAAACTCTATACAGATATTAAAAGAGAATTTCTTTGAATATCTTAACGGCTTTAGTCCAAACGTCAAAGAGATCATAGAAAAGTTTAAGCTCTATCAGCAAATTGAGCATATGGCGCAAAAGGATATTTTGCTAGATGTTTTAGAAAAGTTTGTTTCACCCTATATTAATCTTACTAATAAAGAGACAACCGATCCAGATGGCAACGTTTTACCTCCCCTTACAAATCTTGGAATGGGATATGTGTTTGAGGAGCTTATTCGTAGATTTAATGAAGAGAACAACGAAGAAGCGGGAGAGCACTTTACTCCAAGAGAAGTGATTCACCTTATGACCCATATCCTTTATGAGCCTATCAAAGATAGCCTTCCGCCAGTTATCACTATCTATGATCCAGCCTGTGGTAGTGGCGGGATGCTTACTGAGAGTGAAAAATATATCAAAGAAGAGATAAAAGCAAACTGCGATATATATCTATATGGCAAAGAAATAAACGACGAAACCTATGCCATATGCAAAGCGGATATGCTCATAAAAGGAGAAAATCCCGAAAATATTCGCAACGGCTCAACTTTGGCTACAGATGAGTTTAGAGGAATAAAGTTTGATTTTATGCTCTCAAATCCCCCGTATGGCAAATCTTGGAAGAGTGATGAGAAGTATATAAAAGATGGAAGTGAAGTCATAGATCCTCGCTTTAAAGTGAGACTCAAAGATTATTGGGGCAAAGAGGTAGAAGCAGACGCAGTACCAAGAACCTCAGATGGGCAGCTACTATTTTTGATGGAGATGGTTGATAAAGTCAAAAACCCAAAAGAAAATATCATAGGCTCGCGCATAGCCTCTGTGCATAACGGTAGCTCGCTTTTTACTGGAGATGCTGGAAGCGGGGAGAGCAATATTAGAAGATACATTATCGAAAACGATATGGTAGAAG
>WGAX01000002.1 GCA_015494595.1 Nitratiruptor sp. | reverse complement strand
GCAAAGGCAGCTCATCTGCAGTTAATGGCAGTAGATGAGGAGCGCCAAGCCAGAGTCAATGAGATGAGCCCAGAAGAGGCTGCAGAGTATGGGGATGTGATCCTCAAAGATCGCCATGGGCGTAAATACCTGCTCAAAGAGATCCCAATTTTAGATGGAAGTATGATTACCGATGCAAGAGTTGCTTTTGATCGCAATAACCAGCCTGTTATTAACTTTACGCTTAACTCTCAAGGGGCACAGATTTTTGGCGATTTCACAGCCAAAAATGTAGGCAAGAGGTTAGCAGTGGTGCTTGATAATGTGATCTACTCAGCTCCTGTTATTCGTGAGAGAATAGGTGGCGGCAGCGGGCAGATTAGTGGAGGCTTTACGGTAGAAGAGGCTCACGATGTGGCAATTGCTCTACGCAGCGGTGCGCTTTTGGCTCCAGTATATATGGAAGAAAAAAGAAGTGTAGGACCAAGCCTTGGGGCTGATAGTATCAAAGCTAGTATGATAGCTTTAATTAGCGGCTTTGTGCTGGTAGTGCTTTTTATGATTGTCTACTACGGAATTGCCGGACTTATTGCAGATATTGCACTTATTGCAAACCTCTTTTTGATTATTGGTATTATGGCGCTCTTTGGTGCTACATTAACACTGCCAGGAATGGCGGGAATTGTGCTCACAGTTGGTATGGCAGTGGATGCCAATGTTATTATCAATGAGCGCATTCGTGAATTACTGCGAGAGGGTGTGTCTATAAAAAAAGCTATTGAGCAGGGTTATAAAAATGCAATGAGCGCTATTATGGATGCCAATATCACTACACTTATTGCAGCAGTAGTGCTCTATGCCTATGGCACAGGGCCAATTAAAGGCTTTGCAATTACTATGAGTATCGGTATTTTGGCGTCAATGCTTACTGCCATTGTTGGAACGCACGGGATTTATGATGCGCTTTTGCCAAAGATTGAGCGCAGCAAAAATCTAAAACTTTGGTTTGGAATAGAGGTATAAGATGGAATTTTTCAAAACAGATAAAACCTACGATTTTATGGGCAAAGCCAAAATCTTTATGGCAATTTCTACACTTTTGGTTATAGCCTCGTGGGCTCTTTTGGCTATAAAGGGCTTAAACTTTGGAATTGACTTTGCGGGCGGGACGATTGTGCAAGTGCGCTATGATAAGCCTGTTGCTATTAAAGATATTAGAAAAGCCCTTAAAAAAAGTGAAATATTTAAAGATGCTGCTGTAACATACTTTGGCAGCGATCAAGAGATCATTATTCGCCTCAAGACCTCAAGCAAAAATTTGCAAAAAGATATAGGGGATTTGGCTAGAAAAGCTTTGCAAGGCACTGGTAAGTTTGAGGTGCGCCGCGTAGATATGGTAGGGCCAAAGGTTGGAGGAGAGCTAAGAGAAAAGGGATTGATGGCTACAGTCATTGCAATTTTAGCCATTTTAATCTATGTATCTATCCGCTTTGAGTGGCGCTTTGCTTTAGCTTCTGTGCTAGCATTAGTGCACGATGTGAGTATCGCAATGGGGGCAATTTCACTCTTTAATGTGCCAGTAAATCTTGATATTTTGGCTGCAATCCTTACACTTCTTGGCTACTCTCTCAATGATACCATTATCGTTTTTGATAGGATTAGGGAGGGTATTATTGAGTCAGTGAAGTTGCAAGATCTTAATAGCGTTATCAATGAGGCTATTACAAAGACACTCTCAAGAACGGTGCTTACCTCTCTTACCACATTCTTTGTGGTGCTGACACTCTATCTCTTTGGCGGTGAGATTATCAGAGGCTTTAGCTTTACGCTGTTGGTAGGTATCATTGTAGGAACTTATAGCTCCATCTTTATCGCTTCCCCGCTGCTCTCACTTCTTGGCTTTAATCTGCAAGAGTATCGTAAGAGATTGGCTGAGAAGAAGAAAAGAGAGCAGGAGAAAGAGCGTATGCGAGCAATGTATGAGCAAGGAATGGTGTGATGAGTGAATACAACCCACAAGCAATTGAGGAAAAATGGCAAAAGATTTGGGATGAGCAAGGCTCTTTTGAGCCAAAGGAGAGCAAAGAGCTTCCCAAAAAATATATCCTCTCTATGTTTCCCTATCCAAGCGGGCGGATTCACATGGGGCATGTGCGCAACTATACTATTGGTGATGCGATAGCTAGATATTATAGAAAAGTTGGCAAAAATGTGCTCCATCCAATAGGCTGGGATGCTTTTGGGATGCCTGCAGAAAATGCAGCTATTAAGCATAAGGTGCATCCTAAAAAGTGGACATACGAAAATATCGATTATATGCGAAAAGAGCTGCAAAGCTTGGGACTTAGTTTCTCAAAAACCAGAGAGTTTGCCACCTGTGATCCACTATACTCTAAGTGGGAGCAAAGCTTCATTATCGATATGTGGAATAGAGGACTGCTTTATCGCAAGAAAGCAGCAGTCAACTGGTGCCCAAATGACAAGACAGTGTTAGCCAATGAGCAGGTGATTGAGGGCAGATGCTGGCGCTGCGATACAGAGGTGGTGCAAAAAGAGATTGAGCAGTATTTTTTAAAAATTACTGAGTATGCCCAGGAGCTTCTAGACGATCTGCAAAAGCTCGAGGGCAAATGGCCAAGCCAGGTTATTGCAATGCAAAGAAACTGGATAGGCAGAAGTGAGGGGCTAAGTTTTAGGTTTTTATTTGATGAAGAGAGTCAAAAGAAAGTAAGCATTGATGGGTTTGAAGTCTTTACCACCAGACCTGATACCATCTATGGCGTTAGCTATGCGGCCCTAGCTCCAGAACATCCCGTAGTAGAGCAGCTTTTGCAAAACAATCTTTTAGATAAAGATCTGGCCAAAAAAATAGAAGCGATGCGTAACCAGAGCGCAAGGGCTCGCCAGCAGGCAGAAAAAGAGGGCGTGCCGCTGGGACTTTATGTAGTACATCCGTTGACGAAAGAGAAAGTCCCCGTATGGGTGGCAAATTTTGTGCTTATGGAGTATGGCAGTGGGGCTGTGATGGCAGTGCCAGCACACGATGAGAGGGATTTTGAGTTTGCCAAACTTTATAATCTTCCCATTAGATATGTAATAAAGCCAAAAGATGATGAGCTTGATACTTCTAAAGCCTACATAGATGAGGGCGTTTTGTTTGATAGCGGTGAGTTTAGTGGGCTAAATAGCAGTGAGGCAAGAAGAGCGATTATTGAGTATTTTGAAAAGCATAATCTTGGTAAGAAAACCATTAACTATCGTCTTAAAGATTGGCTCGTCTCGCGCCAGCGCTACTGGGGCACACCTATTCCTCTTGTGCACTGCAAGAGATGCGGCGTGGTGCCACAAAAAAAAGAGAATTTGCCTGTCACTCTGCCAGAGGATGTGGAGATTACAGGAGAGGGCAACCCATTGGAGCACCATCCTACTTGGAAAAAGACAACTTGCCCTAAATGTGGCGCTGAAGCTACTAAAGAGACAGATACACTTGATACATTTGTGGAGTCAAGTTGGTATTTCTTGCATTTTTGCTCCGATCCCAAAGTGTGGGAGGATATGCCTTTTAGCAAAGAGGATACTAAATACTGGATGCCCGTAGATCAATATATTGGCGGGATTGAGCACGCAATTTTACATCTTCTGTATGCTAGATTTTTTACTAAAGTGTTGCGCGACCTTGGTTATGTGGATATAGATGAGCCATTTGAGAGGCTCCTTACACAAGGAATGGTACTTAAAGATGGTGCTAAAATGAGCAAATCCAAAGGCAATACTGTCGATCCCGATGAGATTATTGCCAAATATGGCGCCGATACAGCAAGGCTTTTCATTCTATTTGCCGCGCCTCCTGCAAAAGAGCTAGAGTGGAGCGATGCAGGTGTAGAGGGGGCATATAGGTTTATTAAACGCTTTTTTGATCGAAGCAAAAATGTGTATGCTACTACCACCAAGCCAACCATAGAGCACGATAAGCTCAGCAAAGAGGAGAAACTTGCTCGCAAAAAGCTCTATGAAGCAGTGCAAAAATCTAAAGAGGTGTATGAGAAGAGTTTTGCTTTTAATACTTTGATTGCTAGCTGTATGGAGGCGCTTAATGCCCTTGCTCAGCAAAACAATAAAGATATTTGGACAGAGGGATACTGGATCTTAACAAATCT
>WGAX01000001.1 GCA_015494595.1 Nitratiruptor sp. | reverse complement strand
TTTCCAATAATTGTCACTTCATTGCGGTTTGCAGCTTTTTCCAACAGCTCGCTTATCTTTACACCACTGGGCTTAATGTAGTAGACTTTGCCCTCATCGTGCACATAGAGCACCATCTGCATCTTCTCAGGCTCGCCTGGCACCCAGTTGCGGTAGCACCCTTCACTGCCGCAGTGGTAACTCTCCAATCTACAATCTGCAAAGAGATCGTTTTTTGCACACCACTCAGTTGTTAAAAAGCCCTTTTTCTCAAATTCACCCTTCTCACCGCTGCTAGCAAGCAAGCCAGCAGCTACAAGGGTAAGTAACACTAACTTTTTCATTTTGCAACCTCCGCTTTTTGTGTCTGCAAGTAGGCTACAATGTCTTCAACCACCTTTTTATCCAAATAGTTAAATGGAGGCATAGTTGAAGTTCTGTTGCCTTTATCATCTACTGTATACCAAGCAAAGTTTGGATGGGAGTTTCTATTGTATCCTGGCACAATCACTGCATTTGGATTTAAAATAGACTCTCTTAAGTATGCTGCAGTAGCCTGCCCACCAACATTGCTAAGATCTGGTGCCATAAATGTTGGAGCATTATGGAAATCCCTGTTGTTGTGGCAGCTTGCACAATTTGTCTCAAACTGCTTTTTACCATTTGCTGCGTCACCTTTTGCCTTTTCAGTAACTACCGCTTCAAGCGCTTTATTGCTAGCTCCTGGCAATTTTACAGCAATCCAAGAAGAGAGTCTTTTGAGCCCATCTCTTTGCAGCTCTTTACCATCCCAGGCAGCCACAGCGATAGCAAGCTCATTTTTGGAGGGTTTACTATAGGCATCTTTGATAGGCTTAACTACCATACCGCCCCACATACCGCCTTTTTTGTTTACATAGTGCATATCTGTGCGGTATTTGACTGAGCCATCTTTAATCTCAGTCATAGAGCGAAATCCCTCACTCACAAAAGCTCTCTCATATGGAGATACTCCCAGTTTTTTTACCTCTTTTTCAAACTTTTTGAGAGATTTGCCGAAGTAGTTGGTATTATGGATATTAACTTGATGGGCTACATCGCCATTGCCATTTGGCTCATACACACCTTGTCCATAAGCTTTGCGTAGAAAAATCTCAACCGGTCTTCCATCGCTTCCCATACCGATATATGGAAGCTTTTTAGGATTATCGGCACTGCTTGCAAACTGCACTGCAAAACCATCCGGATAGATGTCGCTTTTGTAGCCTTTGAAAACATCTTTGCTCTTATCAGGCCAGCGCATAATAATTGCAACATTTTTACCATCTGTAAAGGCTGCAACTTCTGCCACTTTTGCCTTGGCATCTTTATTGATTGCATTTGCTTTTTTATCATTCAAATGCACAGTACTTTGAGGATAGAGTGTTACTGGCACAAATTTAGCGTGCTTTTTCACTAACTTTGCCCCACACTTAAGGGATTTGAGACTTTTTACCTTAACAGCTTCTACCACATTATCAGCCATTGCCATAGAGGCGGCAAGGCTTACTGCTGCTACTACTCCTACTACTCTTTTCATGCGTGCACCTTAAAATGAGATATTGAAGATGGTTTTGTATGTTTTCCTGCAACATATCTCTCATCAACAAGTGGTAAAGGTTTCATACCCTTTTTCTTTGCCACCTCTACATAGTAGTTGTGATCGAGCCTAAACATATCTTTATGTTGATAGGCTATTAAAATATCCATAAGCTCAGATTTTCCTGTCTTTTTACGCTTTTCTCTTTCAGCTTTAATAGTTTTAATAGCATCGTGAACAGCTGGACCAAAGAGTTTCTCAAGCTCTTCCATCGGGATACGATCGCTTCCTTCAATAATGCGTCCCTCGCTATCAAATTTTGGAGGCGCATCTACTGGCGGCACATAGTAAACATTTGGTTGGGTGCCGTAGTCTGGGCGAAGTGGAAGAGCCACTTTGTATTTGTGCACCAACTTATATACTTGGCTATCTTCATCATCCAAAAATCCTACAAACCTAATCCTACCAACGCAGC